>JANNQE010000717.1:0-13410 GCA_031441625.1 Planctomycetia bacterium | reverse complement strand
CGTTCGAGAGCAAGACGAACCCGCCGCCGATAAAGGCAAAGCTCAGGAGATGAAACGGGCCGAAATGCGGCTCAGCCACTCCCGAAAGAGGTGAGTTACCGACCGCGAGAAACCAAAACACCTGCAATTGCAGCGTAAACTCTGGGATCGGGGCAACGGCACCCGCCGAGTTCCTGCGACTGCAACAACAACTCGCGGACGTGTTGGCTCGGCTCCAACACGTCCGTGCTGGGCTGAATTCAGAATGGGTTCATGCGGTCGAGGTCCGGCGTGATGTGGTCATTCACTCCATTCAACCGGATCGGCGTTTTACGGTCGTGAAGTTCATACGGCTGCATGCCGGCTACTCCTTGGAGCAAGCTCGTGACATGCTCGCGTGCTTACCATTCGCGGTGCTGAAAGACTTGCCGTTGGAACAGGCTGAACGACTCCGTCAGGAGTTGGCGGCCTTCTCCACGGTAACGATCGAAACGCCAACCACGAATTGAGACACGCTCCCGGATCGTCGCCTTATGCTCCGCGAATGTCTTCGCACACTTTCGCGGAGCGAAAGGCGACATTACACGTCGCGGCACACTTCTCCTACCTTCGCCATCGCTTCCTCAAGCTGCTCGTCGCAGAGGTATGGGGCTGGCCCCAAACGCAACGCCGTCCCCCGCGAGTCGGTGCTCACGCCCGCCGCTTTCAGCCGTTTGCTGACCTCCGCCGCGTGCGGCGATTCCAGCACCAGGAAACCGCCGACCTGTTCCAGTGACACCACGGTGTCGCGGTGAATCACCGCCGGGTTCAACCCCAGCGCATCGAACCGTTCGGCCAGTAACCCCACTTGATGCTGGCTCACCGTTCGCAACACCTCTGGCGTCAGCCCGCGGTCGCGGAAGAAGTCGAACACCGCCGCCGCCCGGTACACGCTCGTCGGGTCGAACGTCGCCCCAATGAACCGCATCCCGCCGACCCCGTAGCCCACCCCGCCCCGCGGCCCGGCCGCCAGTTCGCCGAACTCGGTGAACCAGCCGGTCGTCACGGGCCGCAGTTCGCACCCCGCTGGAATTCGCAGGAAGCACGCGCCTTCGCCGAGTTGGCAATACTTGTACCCGCCACCAGTGATGTACGCTCGCTCCAACCCGACCGGGTCGAACGGCACCGCGTTCAGGTGGTGGTAGGTGTCGAGCAGCAGCTCGGTGCCGTGCTTGACACAAGCCTCGGCGAGATGGGGCAACCCCGGCACGATGCGGGCCGATTGGAACAGCACCGTCGAGCAGAACACCGCCGCCGTGCGGTCATCGACCGCGTTCGCCAGCCGCTCGGCCAGTGTGTCCACGGGGGACGCCGGCACCTTCACCACTTCCACGCCGTCTTCGGCAAGGCGATCTAGCAGCCGACGGACGGTGTGAAACTCACCGTCGGTCGTCACCAGCCGCGGGCGAACTTTCAACGGCAACGCCGACACGAACCGCGCCACCAGTTCGAGCGTGTTCGGACCGAGGGCAATCGCGGCGTCGGGTTCGTTCAACAGCCGGGCATACCCTTGGCACACCGCTTCGTACTTCTCGAAGACGCGGCCCCACTTGTCGTCCACGAACTCGGCGGCGTCGAGCCAGCACTGCTGAACGGCGTTGAACCCGACATCCGGCCACGCCTGGTGCGAGTGCCCGGTGAGCAGCAGCCGCTCGGCCACGCGGAAGTGCGAGTAGTCGGCGGCCAGCGCGTTCGGCCGGCGGTGGAGGGCTTCAGCAAGCATCAGAACTCCGTGCGGATGGCCCACAGGTCGGGGAACACCGGCCGCAGCAGGGTGGTCCGCAGGTACTCGGCACCGGGCGAGCCGCCCGTCCCCGGCTTCGTGCCGATGGTCCGCTCCACCATCTTCACGTGCCGGTACCGCCACTCCTGCACGCCTTCGTCCAGGTCGACCAGCCGCTCGCACAACTCGGCCACCGCCGGGTCGGTGCGGTAGATGTGAACCAGCGTGCGTTGCAATTCGGGCGACGGAGTCGGCGGGTGCGTCACGTCACGGGTCAACAGTTCACCCGGCACGGCGTACCTGCGGCCGGCGAGGAAGCGAACGAACCAGTCCCACAGCCCCGGCTCACCGAACCGCCGTTCCAGCCGCGTGCGGGCGTCCGACCCCGGCGGGAACTGCTCGACCGCCGCCGGCCGCTTGTGCCCCAGCACGAACTCGATCTCGCGGAACTGGGCCGACTGGAACCCGCTGCCCGCCCCCAGCCGCTCTCGGAAGCCGAGGAACTCGAGCGGGGTCATCGTTTCGAGGATGTCCACCTGAGCGACGAGTACCTTCAGGATGGTGAGCACCCGCTTCATGGCGTGCCCGGCCCGCGGCAAGTCGTCGGCGGCCAGCAGCGTGCGCAGGTGGTCGAACTCGTGCAGGATCTGCTTGAACCACAGTTCGTAGGTCTGGTGGACGACGATGAACAGCAGCTCGTCGTGCTCGCCGCCCGCCGATTGCAGCTTCAGCAGCGGGTCGAGGTGCAGGTAGTCCGCGTAGGTGGGCATCGCCATGTCCTCCTGGCGACATGATACGCGACACCGGGTGAGCCACTGGCGCGAAAGACATTCGCCCCGCCGCCGGTAAACTACACCACTCCCGCGGCCGTCCGCGGGCCTGCTCCATTTCGTCGAGACCGCACCATGCGCCCGTTCGCCGTCGCGCTCGCCCTCCTGCTGCCCGCCGTCGCGGTCGCACAGTTCAAGCCGCCCGTCCCCGGCGGTGGTGGGCCGGAACCGAAATCGTTCGCGGACGTGGCTGAGGTGACGGCCAAGTTCGAGCCGGCTCAGGCCAAGCCGGGCGAGACGGTGAAGCTGCTCGTGACCGTAACGCCCAAGGCGGGAGCGTACACCTACGCGCTGGTGCAGCCGAAGGGCCAGGACGCGAAGATGTCCCTCCCCCCGCCGAAGGTGGCCGCGGTGGCGTTCGATGGCCCGGCCACCGACCCGGAGGGGTGGAAGGAGAAGCCGGGGGCCGACAAAGGCACGACCGAGCGTTACTACACCGCGCCGGTGACGTGGGAGTTTGTGGGCACGGTGTACGCGGTGCCGCCCGGCAAGGCGAAGGTGGAGTGGGAGGGCATTCGCATTCAGGCGTGTACGACCAAGTGCTTCAACTCGCGGGCGGAAAACCTGCCGGCCGTTGAACTGGAAGTGCTCGCCGGCCCCGGTGGCGTGCCGCCGCCGAGCAAGTCGGCTGTGCCCAGCAACCCGTTCGACACGACCGACTCGACAAACCCCACCGGTGGCCTGGATCTGGCCAAGCTGGGGCAGTTGATGTTGCTGGCCGCCGGGTGGGGGCTGATCTCGCTCATCACCCCGTGCGTCTTCCCGATGATCCCGATCACCGTCAGCCTGTTCCTCAAGCAGAGCCAGAACACCGCCACCAGCACGCTGGCGCAGGCGGCGGTGTACTGCCTGACCATCATCGTCATGCTCGGCGTGCCGACGGTGTTCATCCTCAGCAGCTTCTCCAAGCTGAGCGTGGACCCGTACATGAACGTGTTCCTCGGCGGGCTGTTCGTATTCTTCGCGCTCAGCCTGTTCGGGGCGTACGAGGCGACCATCCGGGCCACCTTCTGGTTCGTGTCGGTGTTCGGCGGCGGGGTGGCCGTCGCCGCAACGATCATGACGCACCTGGCCCTGTCCCGCGGGGACGTCACCTGGGCCGACTCGGGCCAGTGGCTGCGATACCTGACGGTGGGAGTGTGCGTGGCCATCGCCGTGCTGCTGTTCGCCACCCGCAACCCGCGGTCGCAAGACGGGCTGGTGAAGTTCGCCGACGCCAGGCGGAAGGCGGGCGGGCTGCTCGGCACGGTGTTCGGGGCGATGCTGTTCAGCATCATCAGCTTCACCTGCGTGGCCCCGTTCCTGGGGGCGTTCGCCGGGCTGGTGAGCACGCCGGAGTACGCCGGCGGGAACGAGTGGAAGCTGATCCCGGTCGGGCTGGCCTTCTCCACCGCGTTCGCCTCGCCGTTCTTCGTCCTGGCCCTGTTCCCCTCGCTCATCAAGAAGCTGCCGAAGTCGGGCGGGTGGCTGGACATCGTCAAGGCGGTGATGGGGTTCGTCGAGCTGGCGGCCGCGTTCAAGTTCGCCCGCACCGCCGAAGTGCGGTGGCTCGACCCGCCGGTGTACTTCACCTACAGCGTGTGCCTGACGGCGTTCGTCGTGATGAGCGCGGTGTGCGGGCTGTACCTGCTCGGCGTGTTCCGCCTGCCGCACGACGAGGAGGAGCGGACCAAGCTGAGCGTGCCGCGGCTACTGTTCGCCATCGCGTTTTTGGGTCTTGGTGTGTACCTGGTGCCGGGCCTGTTCCGCGGCGAGGGCGGCGAGAACCAACGCCCGCAAGGGGTGGTGTTCGCGTGGGTGGACTCGTTCCTGCTGCCTGACTCGCCGGCCAAGAAGGAGTGGTCCCGCGACCTGACCGGCACCACGCAGGAGGTGGCCGGGCGGGTGAAGAAGTGGGAGGAGGAGAAGGCGAAGAACCCGTCCGCCCCGCCGCCGGAGAAGCGGTTGGTGTTCATCGACTTCACCGGCAAGACGTGCAGCAACTGCAAGCTGAACGAGCGGGAAGTGTTCCCCCGCGCGGATGTGACCGAGTTGCTGAAACAGTATTCAAAAGTGCAGTTGTACACCGACACCGTACCGGAAAGCTTGTACACAGGGGCGGTCCCGTCGGCGGCGCAGCGGGACACGGAAGCGCTGAAGAACAAGGATTATCAGGTGAACAAGTACGGCACCGAGCAACTGCCGCTGTATGTGATTTTGCAAGTGAACGCCGACGGCAGCACGGTGAAACTCGGGCAGTACGAGGAAGGGAAGATCAACGACGTGCCGGCGTTCGTCGAATTCTTGCGGAAGCCGCTCGAAGGGAAGTGATGCGGGTTTGGCGAGCGGCCCGCGTGAGCGGGCTGTTTCTGCCGCCAGAACAGCGGGCTGACGCCCGCCGCTCGCCTGATCGGCTACTTGAACAGCTTCAGGATGTCGTTCAGCTTGGCCTCGCCGAGGCGGTCGTACAGCTCCTTCACCGCCATCACGTCTTGCAGGTCCACCGGCCCCCTCGGGCCGCCGCCCCCGCCCCCCCGCTTACCGCCCCCGCCCCGCTTCTTGTTGATGTTCGACTTGTACGACGCCGCCATCGCGTACGGCAGGTCCACCCCGTGTTCCGCTTTCACGTGCGCCTGGATCTCCTTCGGGCCGGGGTCGCCGAGTGCGTCCATCGCCGCCTCCACCATCTGCCGCTTGTTCAGCCCGCTCGCCTCCGCCGCCTTCGCCTTCGCCATGACATCGCCTCCGCCGGGGTGATACGACCGTGTTGTATTGGGCACCGCAGCCGTCCGTGCGGCGGAATTCTTGTGATGATAGAAGACGGGTGAAATGTCGGCCGGGTGAAATGTGACATTTGAGGTGAATATTCGGTCGGTATCGACGTTACAGGTTGAACCCGTCCGGCGTGTCATGCCAATTCAACAGTGCGAACAATCTCGCCGCGACTGTGCCACGCTCCGCCGCCGCACGCCCGCCGGCGGTCGCATTCACGCATCACTGTGGGCACGCGAACACCCCACCCCGAGCGGAGCTTCCCTCATGCCACGCATCGCGGCGACCGACCGGCGGGCCGGGTACGACCTCGTCGGCTTCGACTCCGACGGCCGTGAACGGACCGACGACCCGGACGGGCGGATGTCCGACCTTCTCCCCCGCACCCTGGCGGCCGACGAGAACGGTGTGACCGACGTGTTCGTCCTCAGCCACGGCTGGCTGGGCGACATCCCGGCGGCGCGGCAGCAGTACGACAACTGGCTCGGGGCGATGGGCACATGGCCCGGGCGGGCGAGTCGCTCGCCCTGGTGCAGGGGGCGCTGTCCGTCTGGTCGTGCTGCGACGACATCCCGGCCACGCCGGGGCCGCCGGGGTAATTCCACCGGGTGATCGCCGACCAGCGGGTGAAGGGGCCGATCGTCACCACGCAGACGGTGTTCGACACCGCAACGGGCAAGTGGTACCCGCTCGGCGCGGGGGTGGCCGAGTTGATCTTCGCCAGCCGCTCGCTCGCCTTCGCCTCGTCCGCGCTCTTCTTGGCGTCCGCCGCGCTCTTCTTCGCCTCCCCTTCGTTGAAGGTGGCGATGCCCTTCTGCCGGTAGACGAACACGGCGAGCAAGGAGGCCGTCAGCGTGAGCACGGCGAGCGAGATGAACACCGCCCGCGCCGCCTCCGGCTGGCCCGTTTCGGCGTGAATGGCTTCCCGCGACCGCGGTTGTCGGGTGTCCTTCGCGCTCACCAGACTGGTGATGATCTGTTCGACCAGCGGGCGGGCGGTCGCCCCCAGTTCGGTGCCCGTCGGCGCGGCCAGGAACACCGCCTCGGCGTGCTGCGCGATGGCCTTCCCCATGCCCCCGACCTCGTCGAACTCGGCGTGCGTGAACTCCGTCGTCCCCTTCTCGACTGCCTTCAGCTACAGGCGTTCGAGCGCGAACTGGAGCAGCGGCAGCGGGGCGGTGCCCGTCTCGCCCGTCAGCAGCGGGTCGGCCAGAATGCGGTCGAGCAGTGACACCGCGTGCCGCGGGTCGTTGTCGGCGAGTGCCCCCTGGAACGTGTACCCGCAGTGCTCGGCCGGCCTGGTCACGATGTCGCGGAGGTCGGTCGCGCTCGGCGGGCGGAGCACCCACGGGCGGCGGATGAGCTTGCTCAATCCCGGCACGCTCGCCGCTTGGCCGAGGAACTCGCTCCACATCCCGAGCACCAGCCGGAAGCGGTCGCGCTGCCCTTCCACCGTCTCGGCGAGGATCTGCGTGAGCGTGTGCAACTCGGCCGTGTCGCGGGCCAGGGTGAACACCTCTTCAAACTGGTCGAACACGATGCACAGCGGGCGGCCGTCGCCTTTCAGCGCCGCACGGAGGGCGTCGGGCGTCACGTCCGGCGTCGGCCCGGTGGTGAGGGCGGCGAGCAGCGGCGGAGGATGCGGACGAACTCGACCGGGTGTTTGGTGCCGCGGAACAGGAACCAGTCGTCGTGCGGCTCGCACAGCAGGCCGAACGGCAGTTCGCGGACGGCCTCACTGGTGGCGTCGATGAGCAAGCGGATGGACTGCTTCTTGCGGGCCGCCTGGGCCAGCACCTCCGCCCACTTCTTCGCGTTCTCGGGCTGGCCGAGCAGGGCGGCGAACAGCTCCTTGCCCAACTGCCGGGCGGAGTCGGGCGGCAGCTCGGCCCCCTGCGACAGGTACGGCACCCACTCGCCGACGCTCGCCGGCAGCTCGGCCATCACGTCCCCCTCGGTGTCGCCGAGGTCTTCGGTGAACAGCTCGGCGCGGAACTGGTCGCCGTACTGCGAGATCGACAGGCGGACGTGGTAGGGCGTGGGCATGGGGGGCGGTGGGGTGGGAGGGGGCGTGATCTACTTGTTCGCCCGACGCGCGAGCGCGTGCTTTGTTAGCCCGACGCGCGAGCGAGGGCCGAGCCAGTCATCGGACACACCGGGAGCGACACGCGGCGAACCGTCAACAGGCCGAAGGCCTGACAGTGTTCAGCCCAGGGCAACGCCCTGGGAACCGTCCGCCGACACCACACCAGCCTGTAGGGCTGGGAGACGTTCTCGCAGGCCTTCAGCCTGCCGTCTGGTGCGGTATCACCACCCAGGGCGTTGCCCTGGGCTGAACACTGTCAGGCCTTCGGCCTGGGAACTCGCCCGTCACGCCAGCAACTCCGGCCGCAGCCGCACGGCCGGGTCGCAGAGCACGACGTAGTTCTGCGCGTCGTTCCGCTCGATCCACGTCGAGGCGATCTCTTGCGGGGTCGGCTTGGCGGCCGGGTCGGTCTCGTCCAGTTGGCTGAGCAGCGCGGTGGACAGCACGGCGTACCGCTCGCTGAAGTTCTTGGTGGCGTGGCCGACCGGTTCGCCGGCCAGCACGCGGGCCAGGAAGTCGCGAAACGGGCCGATCTGCGCCGTCGGCCCGCTCGGGCGGATGGAGTACCCCCACGCCCGCTCCACGTGCCCGACCACCGCGAGCGCGCCGCCGTTCGGGTGCGAAAGCAGCCGCTGCGGGAGGGCGGCCACGAACGGCGACGACGCCACCGCCACCGGCCCGCGCCCGCGTTCGGTCAGGAAGTTGTCGTTCGCCGGCGTGCCCGCCCCGTAGCAAGCGAACAGGAAGGCGATCAGCCCCCGCACGTTCGCCGCGTCCGTCACTTCCGCCGCGGTCAGGTAGTGCGCCGGATTCACCTGCCCGAACCCGGCCCAGTCCTGGCAGAGCAGCGCCCCTTGCGCCGCGCGTTGGCGGGCGTCGTCCTTCGGCCAGCCCATGCCGTGCGAGGCGGTGAACAGCACGGCCGGCGGGGCGGAGTGCAGCACGTCGAGCAGTTTCGCTTTGGTGGCGGCGGCGGCGAGGAAGCAACGCGAGCGGTAGTTCGGACCCGTCACGACCGCCGGGTTCTCCGGGTCGCCTTTGGCGAGCGGGCCGACGAGCGAGTCGGCGCTCATCTGCGTCGAGCGGTCCATCGCGTGCCGCGGCCCCCAGTACACCACCTCGCGGGCGTTCTTCACCGCCGTCGCCGACTCGTAGGCCGCCACGCTCTCGGCGTACTGGCGGTAGCCGGCCGGGGTGTCGAACGCCAGCCGCCCGACGGCGTACTCCACGTCCAGCAGGTACTGGAAGTCGAACGGGATGTCAGTCGGCCCGCCGACGAGTGTGAGGTAGTACGGCACCTTCGTGAGCGTGACCGTGCCCGGCGCGATGCCGTACCGGGTGAGCCACTTCTTCATCGACTCGCCGGGGCGGTACTCGAGCACCTTGCACCGATCCGGCGGCACGCTCTTCTTGCGGAGGTCGATGAGCGGTTGAACCGCGTCACGCACGGTTTAGGTTAACGACCTCGGCCACCTCACCGACGAATTGGCCCAAGCCGAACTTCGCACCGTCCGCGAGCGGTTGGCCATCGCGGAGGAAAAGGTCGGCAGACTGGAGAAGCGAGCGGACACCTCGGAGAAGGTTCTTGAGCGGGTCGCGGTCCTCGAATCGCAGCAGGCGGACGCCAAGAAGGCGAAGGACGAGTCGGACAAGCGGCAGTGGCAATTCGTGTACATCTTCGCCGGGGCGATGGCGACGCTGCTCGCAACAGTCGTGGTGCAACTCGCACTCGCGCTACTCAAGAAGCCGTGAGCCAGATCACGGCTGCCGGTCAGTTCGTTAACACCGAAGGACTACCCATGACGGGACCCGACGACGCCAGCCTCCTACGAGCAGTGGCCGCCGCGGGCGACGATTCGCTCCCCCGGTTGGTTCACGCCGACTGGCTGGACGAACACGGCCACGCGGCCCGCGCCGAGTTCATCCGCACGCAGTGCGCGCTGACGGCCGACGACCTGACGGCCGAACGCCGACAGGTGTTACGACTGCGGGAGCGTGAACTGCTGGACGAACACCGGCAGACGTGGTGCGATGCCATCGGCTTCCCGGTCGAAGACGTTCAGTTCGAGCGCGGCTACCCCGAGCGGTTGCGGCTGACCGAGTGGCCGGCCCGCGGGTTCTTCGACTCGCCCGCCGCCGCCCACCTCGCCACGCTCTCCGAACTCGACTTGTCCGATCTGAGTTGCAAAGACGAGGGGCTTGCGGATTTCGCCGCTCACGCCCGTCTGCCGCGGTTGAAGAAGCTGATCCTGAGCGGGAACGGCATCACCGACGACGGGGCGGCGAGCCTCGCCGAAGCGACCGGTTTGCCGGCGCTCGAAACGCTCTACCTGTTCGGCAACGCCGTCACGTACCTGGGTGTGAACGCTCTGGAATGCAGCGAGCGGTTCACCCTGGCGCTCCTCGACAACGGCGAGCGGGCGGCGGGGTACAGCCACACGCCGGGGCAAACGGACGTGGCCCGGCGTGTGTTCCTCCGCACGCGGTTACTTCCAGTGGTGAAAGGGTACTTCGCCAAGTACCCGCGGCTGCAATCGGCCATGCTGTGCGTCGCGCAGTATTGGTGTGACGAGGCGGATGACGCCGTTCACGGGACCGTGGTGGTGAGCGAACTTTTCGAGCCGACGATGGAGGGGGTACGAGACTCCGACGACGAGCGAGGCGACCCGAACATCCCGAACACGAAGTTCAAGGAGTCGGAGTATCGGGACGGGTCGTGCATAAGCCTCTGGAGCGTCGGCGTGCCGTGGGACGACAACAACCGCGCCATCCCGCTGTGGGCGGCGTTCGCCCCGGAAGGCGGCCACCAGGAGTACGGCGATCTGAAGGAAGTGTACGCGCCGGCGGTCATGTTCTACCGCCACGGCGGGTACGCCATCCTGCCGATGCTCCGGCCGCAGCTCGACGGCGTGCGGGCCGAGTGGGGTGACGAACTGGGCGAAGGGGAGGAGGAGTGATGCTCTACCTCGCGCTCAGTTGCTACCAGGGCCGGCGGGTGGGAGACGCCGCGGCGGCGTTGCACGCGCTCGCGCCGGGTCGCGTCGGCCTGCAACTCACACCCGGCTGCGCGCCGGGTACGATCACGGTGGACTGCCCGACGCGGACGCACCACGGGTATACCCCGCACGCCCTCCGCACACGCGTCTGGGACGCCGGGGCGCTCGTGTGGTCCGGCGACAGCCTCCACCCGCCGCTGGCGCGGGACGTGCCCGACGGCTGGCGTCCGCCCGCCGACGTGGTGCTGGAAACGATGTACCCCGGTTACGCAGCGGTGGCGGACGGCGATCAGATTGGCCGGGCGATGGACGAAGGGCGGTGGCTGGCGGTGGACGTCGCCCACCTGGACATTCAGGCGCACCACGGGCGGCTGTCGGAAGCCGTGAAGCGGCGGTTGTTGGACTACGAGCGGGTGGCCGAGGTCCACGTGTCCGCCAGTCACGAGCACCGCGACACGCACGCCAAACTGCTCACCCGCACCTGGGGCACCGAGTGGGCGGCGGCGAAGGTGGCGGCCGGCACGCCGGTCGTGCTCGAGTGCTACATGCACCACCTGTCCCAAGACGAGTGCCTGGAACAGGTGGCGTTCCTGCTGCCGGTGTGAACCGATTCTACTTCTTCTTCTCCCCGTACCCCTTCCACGTCCACTCGATGGCGTGCGGCAGGTATTGCCCCTGGGCCTTGCCGTCGCAGTGGCCGGCCCCCTGGCAGAACAGGTACTGGTACTCGTATCCCTTCTCCTTCAGCACCTTCGCCGTGCGGTGGTTGGCCTCCACCCAGTCGTGCATGTCGTCCCGCATGACGTTCGGGTTGAGCAGGTCTCTGTCGCCGACCTGAATGAAGATGCGGATGGGCTTCTTCTTCTCCTTCGCGATGAGCGTCTCGTGGAAGCCCCACGCGCCGTCGGGGAACTTCTCGTCGAACGGCCACGCCTGGTTCACGAACGTGCCCGAGGTGGTGAGCACGCGGTGGTACAGGTCGTTGCGGAACCACGCCATGATGAGCGCGCATGAGCCGCCGGAGCTGCACCCCATCGCCGCCCGCCCGTCCGGGTCTTTGGTCAGCTTCACCTTGCAGGTCTTCTCCACCCGCGGCAGCACCTCGTCCTCGATGTACGTGGCGTAGTCGCCGTTCATGTTGTCGTACTCCTTGCCCCGCTCGTGCCCCTGGGCGTCGCCACCGCCGTTGGAAATGGAGACGAGCACGATGGGGGGGATCCGCTTCTGGTGAATCAGGTTGTCGAGGATCGTCTTGTACCCGTTCGCCTGACCGGGGCCGTCGTGGACGACCATGAACGGCGCTTCGGTGCCCTCCTTGTACCCGGCCGGCACGTACACCCCCACCTTCCGCTTGTAGTCCATCGTCGTCGTCTCGACGATCAGCGTCTTCTTGTTCTTCGGGTCGGGGGTGCCGAACTTGTCCCGCTTGATGCCGGGGTTGAACAGCTTCGTCTCCTTCGAGTCGAACTCGAACTGCTGCACCTTCCCTTCGGGCACGTCCTTCACCTTCTCCCGCTCCTTGGCGATGGTGTAGGTCGGCCCGATGACGAAGTTGTCGTACTTGTCGAGCGGCGGGTTCTCGCCCTCTTTGAGGACCGTGAAGGGCGGTGCCCCCTTGTCATCGAACTTCCGGGTCTGTGCGGTGGCCACGGCGGCGGACACCGCCGCGACCAGAATGAGTGCGGGCAGTCTGGACATGAACCCCTCGTCGTCAGTGGGAAAGGGAACGTCGCGGGTCGGTCCGCGGGCGGGGTGCTAACCTAGTCACCCGCGCCCGCGTCGGTCAGGCCGGCGACATCAGCCCCACCCGAACCGCTACAATACGGCACCCGGATCGGGGCCACTCGCGGGGCGAGTGGGACACTGCCGCGAGGTGCCCGCATGTCGGTCTCGGTGACGTGCCCGTTCTGCCGGTCGGCGTTCGCCATCGCCGAGGTGCCGGCCGCCCGCCGCGCCCCGTGCCCGAACTGCGGGGAGAGCGCGCCCGTCTCCGCCGACGCCCGGCCCGCCGCCGACCCGTCGCCCGCGGTGTCGTCCGCCCCGCCCGTCCCCCGCACCTCCCGCGTGGTGTTCGTGTCGCTCGCCCTCACGGCACTCATCGTCGCCGGGTTCGTCACGTGGTTTTACCTCGGGCCGAAGCCGCCGGAGGTCTCGCCCGCCCCACTGTCGCCCGTCGTCACCACCCCGCGGGCCGTGGCCGGGTTGAAGTACGTGCCGAAGGACTCGCAACTGGTCGCCGCCGTGCAGCCGGCCGCGCTGCACGAGTACGCCACCGCGACGGGGCGGTCGGCCGACGACCTGCTCGCCGAGTTCGGTCTGCCGGCCGACCTGCTCAAGCAACTCCGCGAGGCCGGGTTGCCGCCGTCGGCGATTCAGTCCATCGTGCTCGCTGCGAATGTGGACGACCTGCGGGTGACGCTGGTGCTGACGCTCCGCGAGCCGCTGAAGGACGACGCCAAGTTTCGGGACGCGCTCGACTCTCAGGGCCGCGACCCGGTGTCGGTGAAGGTGGGCGGCTTTCCGCTGGTGATGGCGAAGGCGAACGACAAGACGTACCTGTTCGCCCTCACCGAAGCGGGTCTGGCGACGGCGAAGGCACCCACGGCGGGGTACGACGACCTCCGCGAGCCGGTGCGGGAGTCGATCAATCAACTCCGTCCGTCGGCCGTCGCGTGGCTGGCCACCGACAGCAAGGAGTGGGCGAAGCTGCCGCAGTGGAAGCTGGTCGGCGACCGCGTGCCGTTCGGCGGGGTGACGAAGCTAAACGGCGTGCGGGCGGTGGCGGTGGGAGTGTCGCTGGAGCCGGACTTGTACCTCGGGTTGTCGGTGCGGGTGAACGACTCGTCGGTCGCCCCCGAGACGGCCGACACCCTGCGGGCGAAGCTGGCCGACCTGAACCCGTCGGTCGCGCCGGTCGGCGAGTGGGCCGACGCCCAGATGTCGCTCGAACCGCCGGCCGAGACACTGCCGAAGCTGAAAGAGTCGCTGCGGAAGTAGGGTGGTGGG
>JANNQE010000716.1:0-6584 GCA_031441625.1 Planctomycetia bacterium | reverse complement strand
ACCACGCCCATCACGTCGGCGTCAATCGGGGCGGCGGCGGCGGCACGGCACAACTGCCGCACCCCGCGGCCGACCTCATTGATGCGGACCATCGCCCGGCCGAGGGTGGCCTTAAACTTCGGTTCGTTGGCGTTCAACTGGGCGGCCTTTTGATATCGGCGGGCGGCCTTGCGGTCGCAGCCGTGGGGGTCGTCTTCGTACGCCCGGCCGAGGTCGTTCCACAGGCCGGCGTCGGTCGGGGCGAGCGAGATCGCTTCCCGCAGCAGTTTCCGCGCCCGACGGTACTTCTCCGCACACGCGGCCATCACCGCCCCCGCCCGCAGCACCTTCACCGCCTCGGCGGGGGTGTTCGCCCCGCCCCGAAGTTGGCGGAGCATGGCGGCGGCGCGGCCCGTGCGGCCGGTCTGAAACTGTTGGGCGGCGGTGGTCATCCCGCCGTCGAACAGGGAGAGCGTCCTGCTCATGTCCTGCCTCCGTGCAGCCCTGAGTGCGGACGATCCGCATGGTTGTTGACGGAGTGATATACCGGCACTGCCGACCTCCGCAAGTCGAAATCTGATGCCAACGTGCCGGATTTTCCGCCCGCACCTGTCGGCGTGATCGCACCGGCCGTCCGAACTGTCGGCGTTCTCCGCCCACTGATCCTCAAGTCGCCGGCCGTCGGCTGTCGATTCTGTTTGCGAGACGACCGGCACCCCACGGCAGGATGCGGACATGGACTGGGCCTCGTTCGGGCTGACCCGCCGGCCGTTCCGCCCGACGCCGGACACCGCCTCGTATGTGCCGACCGTCGGCCACGACGCGGCGTTCGCGGCCGTCATGCGGGCGTTCGCCGACGGGGACGCGGCGGCGAGCGTGCGGGGCGAACCGGGCACCGGCAAGACGCTGCTCGGGTTGCGGTTCCTCGAAGCCATCCCCGCCGACTCCAAGCGGGTGATGCTGCACGCCCCACCCGAGACGCGGGCGGTGGACCTGTTGCAAGCCGTGCTGTTCGACCTGGGCCAACAGTATCAGGGGCTCAGTGAACAAGAGCTACGCCTGGCGGTGTACGGCGAACTGCTGACGGGGCTGGCCGACGGCAAGTGCGTGGTGCTGCTGGTGGACGAGGCGCATCACCTGACGCCCGAAGCGGGCGAAGAACTGCGGCTGCTCGGCAACCTGGAATCGAAGGACGCGAAGGCGGTGTTCGCGCTGCTGCTCGGGCTGCCCGGCGAGGAGCGGATGAGTGCGGCGTTCAAGCAGCGGGTCGCCGTGCGGAAGCCGCTCGTGTCGCTCGACCGCGACGAGGCGGTGCGGTTCGTGCGGCACCAGTTGCGGGAGTGCGGCGGCCGCCCGGAGTGGCTGATCGACGACGAGGCGCTGCACCTGCTGGCCGACCACACGGGCGGGGTGCCGCGGGTGCTCAACCGCGCCGCGGCGCTGGCCTTCGAGGTGGCCGCCAACGCCGGGCAGAAGCACACCGACGCCGAGGCCGTGCTCGACGCGCTCGACCAACTCGGACTGGCGAGCGACCTGCCCGCCGCCGCCGTGCTACCGCTCACGCAGCCTGTTGAAGTGAAGACGCAACCGAAGAAGGCGACGAGACGGAAGACGGCGTGAGTTAGGGTGGCCGGCTCTCGCCGAGAGCCGTTTCGTATGCCGCTCTCGGCGAGAGCGGCCCACCCTACCGGACGCCGCACACCCCCCGGCAAGGAAGACCATGAGTCGCATGTTCCGCGTGATTTCCGGAGTCGGGTCCGACATGCCGCACGACCTGCCGCCCGCGCCGACCGCCACCCCCGACCCGTTCGCCGGGGAGTCGGTGCCGTTCGTCGAGGTGGGCGGGCCGGACGGGCTGGTGATGTCGGTGGCCAAACCCGCCCCGCCGGTCGTCAAGCTGCCGCCGGTGTTGAAGCCGACCCCCGTCCGCGAAGCGTTCGTCCCACCGCCGGCGGTGAAACCCGTGAAGAAACTCGACCCGAACCCGATCCCGCCCGTCACGGATTCGCGGATCCTGTCGGTCACGTTCCACCCCATCCCGAAGGCCGGGCTGCGGCTGATGCAGCAGACGGGCGTGGCCCCCGAGATCGTGGCGTACCACTTCCCCGACCACCCGGTGAGCGGCGAGTACCGCACGGTGCGGGACCAGATCGTGCGGCAGTTCGACGAACCCGGCCCGAAGGTGACGCTGTTCACATCCGGCAGTGCCCACGCCGGCACCACCACCGTGCTGGTGAACTTCGCCGTGTCGCTCATTCAAGAGTTCGGCAGCCGGGTGCTCATTGTGGACGCTCACCTGGCCCGGCCGGGGGTGGCCCGGCGGCTGGGGGCGGCCGAAGCGCCGGGGTTGGCCGACGTGCTCAACCAGAGCATCCCGCTGGCGTGGGCGCTCCAGCCGACGCCCGTGACGAACCTGCACCTGCTGGCCGCCGGCACGCCGACCGACGCCACCGAAGAGCACATGGCCGCCGACCTGCCGAAGCTGGTCACGCAGTTGCGGCAGTGGTTCGACTGGGTGGTGATCGACGCCGGCGTGTGGGGCGACCTGCCCGGCTCGGACGGCACGTGCGAGGCGGCCGACGCGGTGTACCTCGTCACGCGGAGCGGGGACATCGAGTTGCCCGGCTTCGGCGGGCTACGGGCGGAAGTGGCGAACAGCGGCGGGCACGTGCGGGGGTACATCAGCACGCGGCAGTGAGGAAACGGTGAACCGGCGGCGTCAGTCGCTTGGGTGTGTTCAGCACCCAGGCGGCTGACGCCGCCGGTTCGCCCGCAACCGGCGGACTCACGCGGGTCACTTCTTGGCAGGTTTGGTGTAGCCGAGCGACAGCACGGCGAAGGCGGTGCAGAGTTCGGGCGAGTTCTCCATGAAGCTGGCGTCCGTGTTCACCCAACTGCCGTCCTCCGCCTGCATCCCCTTCAGCTTGGCGAACAGCTCCGCACGCCACGGGTGCTTCTTGCCGGCCGCGTCCTCGAACTGGTCTTCGCCGAGGGCGTCCATGGCCTTCGCGAAGGTGTGGTAGTAGTAGAACAGGCCGCTCTGCTTCATGCCGGGGTTCTCTTCCAGCGTGTAGTGCTTGCGGATCCACTTGACGGCCGCCTCCACCCGCTTGTCCTTGCGGTCCACCCCGGCGAACAGGAAGCTCTTCAGGCCGACGTAGGTCATGCCGCCCTCGCTCCGCAGCCCGCCGGTGGCCGACCGCTTCTTGCTCTTCTCGTCGCCCTGCTCGCTCGGGTTGTACACGAACCCGCCCACGTCGTCGTCGGCGATCTTCTTGGCGAACGGCTGGTCGTTGAACTCGTCGTTCAGGTTCTGGGCGCGGCTGAGGAACTTGAGCGCGCTGGTGATGGCCTTGTCGTCCTTGCTCACACCGCTGGCGATGAGCGCTTCCACGAAGAAGCCGGTGTTGCTCGTGTCCGGCCGCCCCTGGCCCGGCCCGTACCCGGCCCCGCCGAAGTCCAACTCCTTGTCGTCGGTCGCCTTCGCCGTCCCCTTCAGGTACTTGGCCGCCGCCGCGATCACCTTGTCGAACTTGCCCTCCTTGTTGCACTCCTTGAAGGCGACGATGGCGAGCGCGGTGGTGTACGTCTCCAACCCCTTGTTGTACACGCCGCCGTCCTTCTGCACGTACTTCGTCACATACTCGATGGCCTTGGCCACCACCGGGTCGTCGGCCGGTTTGCCGGCCTTCACCAGGGCGGCGGCTGTCAGCGCGGTCACGCCGGGACCAACCCTGGTCATCCAGCTACCATCTTGCCCCTGCTTGCCCTTGAGGTAGTCGTAGGCGGAGTCGAGCGACGCCTGGAGTTCCTTCGGGTCGGGATAGGCGTCGTCGGCGGCACGGGCAGCGGGCAGCGCGAGCGCCAGCACGGCCAGGGCGGGCAGGGCGAACCGGAGACGGGTCATCGGGGCACCTCACGGGAGACGGGAAACGGGCGGACACACGCAACCGACGTGCCGGGGCATTGTAAGCGGGTCGGTCGTGTGTTGGTGGCACAGGCATTCCTGCCTGTGCTGTCACCCCACAGGCAGGAATGCCTGGGCCACCAGATGGCTCCCCGAGGGGGCTGTTCAACCCGCACCCGCCGGCCGACAATGGCAGTGGGAAACCGCCACGACCCCGCGTGCCCCATGCCCAGACACCGCGACGACTCGGACGACGACATCGACCGCGACCCGGACGAGACGTACCGCCGGCGGGTGGACCGTTTCGGCGAAGACCTGTCGCCCGAGGAGGAAGACCAGCAGGAGAAGGAGTCCGAGGAGTCGGCGGCGGTCGCGCGGCGGCGGAGCGTGTGGCCCGGCCTGGCGATGGTCGCGTCGGCGGTGCTCACCCTGCTCGGCTCGGCCGGCATGGTGGCCACCCTGGCGATGGGCACGGGCACCGGCCCCGGCGCGGGGGCGGGGGCGGCCTTCACGTGGGTGTCGCTCGGCATCTGTGCCGGCATCCCGCTCCTGTTCACCCTGGTGTTCTGCATCCTGCAACTGGTCGGCGGGGTGTGCCTGGCGCGACTCCGCGGGCGGGGCATGGCGATGGCCGGCGGCATCCTCGGCGGCATGGCGGTGGTGCCCATCGTGGTCGTGTGGATGATGGGCAACTTCGCGCCGACGGCGTGGCTGGCCCTCGGCCCGGCGCTGCTCAGCATCCCGGCCGGCATCTGGGTGTTCGCCGCCCTCGCCGACCCCGACGTGCAAGACGCCTTCGCGCGGAACAAGAAGTACGGCTGACGACGGAGGGATCACGGGAGCGGTCTGGCAACGGAGGCCCGACCGTGAGGGAGGGCGCGTGAGGGTTCTGGCACCTTCCCTCACGGTCGGGCTTCCGAACACGGAGGGATCACGGTGGCCAACATCCTGATCGGCGCGACGGGCAGCGTGGCGGCGGTGCGGGTGCCGCTGCTGTTCGAGCAACTGACCGCCCGCGGGCACGTCATTCGCATCGTCGCCACCGACGCGGCCACCTACTTCTTCGACCCCGCCCCGCTGCGAGAGCATTTGACACTGGACGCCGACGAGTGGCCGGGCGACCGCTACACCCGCGGCGACGAGGTGCGGCACATCGAACTGCGGCGGTGGGCCGACCTGTTCGCCATCGCCCCGCTGGACGCGAACACGTTGGCGAAGCTAGCCGTCGGCCTGAGCGATAACTGCCTGACGTGCGTGTGGCGGGCGTGGGACTGGAGCAAGCCCGTCGTCTTCGCCCCGGCCATGAACACGCTCATGTGGGAGCACCCGTTCACCCGCAAGCACCTGCGGAGCCTGGCCGCCGACTTCGGGGCCGCCCACATCCCCGCCCACTTCGACGCCGAAACGCTCGTCGCCCAGATCAACGACCGGGCGAAGAAGCTCCGCATCGTCGCCCCGATCAGCAAGCAACTGGTCTGTGGGGATGTGGGCACCGGCGCGATGGCCGAAGTGCCGGAGGTGGTGACGGCGGTGGAGGCGATGCTGACGTAGGCCTGCCGCGCCGAGGCGGGCAGCAGACGAACATCAGTTTGCCCACGCCGGCCGGTGAAATGCTCGTCGAGGTGAGGACGCCGTGCGGGGCGAGGGCGTGCTGGTAGAGTTGCATGAGGGCGGTCTGCCCGACGGCGGCACACGCTTGCAAGTGGGGCAGGTCGGTCGGCCGACTGCCGAGCTTCAACTGCCCGACGCCCGCCCCGATCGCCCCGGACGACACCAGCACCACCCGCCAGCCTTTCGCCCGCGCCCGCTGGATCTGATCGGCCAGCGACTGAATGCGAACCGCATCCAGCTTGCACGACGCATCCGCCAGCACGTTCGTGCCCACCTTCACGACGACCGTTCCGGGCTAAGCGACGAACGGCAAGCGATCGGGGGAGGGCATCGGCGGCAGGCTCTGTGGGCGAGCGGGTGTTTTATGGCGAGCCGGGAGCGTGAGCGACCGGAGCGTTTGACAGGAGATGAGTGGGCGGCTAGTTTGGGGAAGATACAGATTGTGTGAGACGCCATTCGGATCACAAGTTCGATGTCTCGGGGGCTTCAACGAGCCACTGGCGTCGATCAATACGGAGAGCCAAGTGCAACACCAGCATCGCGTTCCAACGGTCGCTGAGTACGTTGTGGCGTTTCGCGAGATCGAACAGAAGATGACTCCGAACCAGCGCAAAATCCTCCTCGCTCATCACGCAGCGCAGTCGCGAGTCATGTCGGCAACGCGACTCGCCGAACACGTTGGCTTCGCCGAATACGATACCGTCAACCTTCATTACGGTGCTCTGGCGCGACAAGTCGCCGATCAACTCGCAATCGATGTAGGCACCGTCAAGCTCGGAATCCTTGTTGACTTCGTCGATGCCGGACAAGTTGCAAACGAACACATTCTTTGGTTGATGCGTCCCAACGTCGCTCAAGCGATCGAGGACCTTGGCTGGGCACCACGAGTTTCTCACCTCCTCTACCCTCACACGGCCCTCGCTGAACTTCGCACCGCTACTCCTCCTGGGCAGTAAGCTTTGTGCGATCCTTCCCCGGCAGGATAGGTCTGATCGGAACGATTTGACCGGAGTGTGGCCTTTCTGGGGGGCTTTTGGTGTGGACCAGCCACCCGCCGCGGAGCGGCGACGGCCGGTAGCCAGGGGTG
>JANNQE010000715.1:0-4241 GCA_031441625.1 Planctomycetia bacterium | reverse complement strand
CCGGTTTCACTGACCACTGGCCACTGGCCACTGACCACTGGCCACGACCGTTACGCGACCGCACCCGCCACCTTGTTGCTCTTGTCGTCCTCTTCCTCCACCTTGGTGATCATCACCTCGGGGGTGAGCATGAGGCCGGCGATGCTGGCGGCGTTGGTGAGGGCGCTGCGGGTCACCACCGTCGGGTCGATGATGCCGGCCTTGTACATGTCCACGTACTCGCCGGTGTTGGCGTCGTACCCGATGGCCGGGTTCTTCTCCCCGCGGGTGAGCACCTCGTCGGCGATCACCGCCCCGTCCACGCCGCAGTTCTCGGCGATGGTGCGGATCGGCTTGGTGAGCGCGCGGGCGACGATCTCGGCCCCGATCTTCTCGTCGCCCTTCAGCTTCTCGGCCAGGGCTTCGATGACCGGCACGCACCGCAGCAGGGCGACGCCGCCGCCCGGCACGATCCCTTCGGCCACGGCCGCGCGGGTGGCGTGCAGGGCGTCTTCGATCAGGTCCTTCTGGTTCTTCATCTCGGCCTCGGTGGCCGCCCCGACGCGGATGATGGCCACCCCGCCGATCAGCTTGGCCAGCCGCTCGGTGAACTTCTCCTTGTCGTAGGTGCTCTCCGTCTGGTCCATCTGCGCGCGGATCTGGGCGACGCGGGCCTGCACCGCCTGCTCCCGCTTCTTGTCCTTTGCCTCGCAGATGATGGTGCAGTTCTCCTTCTCCACGCTCACCGTGTCGGCCGAGCCGAGGTGCTCCAGTTCGACGTTCTCCAGGGCGATGCCGAGGTCTTCGCTGATGAACGTGCCGCCGGTCAGGACGGCCATGTCGCCCATCATCGCCTTGCGGCGGTCGCCGAACCCGGGGGCCTTGACGGCGCACACGTCGATCAGGTTCCGCAGCTTGTTCACCACCAGCATTTGCAGCGCTTCGGCTTCCACGTCTTCGGCGATGATGAGCAGCGGGCGGCGGGCCTGGGCCACCTTCTCGAGCAGCGGCAGGAACTCGCGGACGTTGCTCAGCTTCTTCTCGTACAGGAGGATGAGCGGCTTCTCCGCCTCCCATTTCAGGTCGGGCGTGTTGACCACGAAGTACGGCGAAATGAACCCCTTGTCGAACTGCATGCCCTCGACGTAGTCCACCACCGTCTCGCTCGTCTTGCCTTCTTCGATGGTGATGACGCCGTCGTTGCCCACCCGCTCGATGGCCTCGGCCATCATCTTGCCGATCACTTTGTTGTTGTTCGCCGAGATGGTGGCGACGAACTCCACGTCGTTCCCCTTCATCTCGCTCGGCTTCTTGCTCAGGTCGCCGTCCAGGTACTCGACGGCCTTCTCGACGGCCTTCTCGATGCCCCGCTTGACCGCCGTCGGGTTGGCCCCGGCGGTGATGTTCCGCAGCCCTTCCTGGTAGATGGCCAGGGCGAGGACGGTGGCGGTGGTGGTGCCGTCGCCGGCCGCGTCGTTCGTCTTCTGGGCGACGGCGTTCACCAGCTTCGCGCCCATGTTCTCGAACGGGTCGGGAAGTTCGATCTCCTTCGACACGGTGACGCCGTCTTTGGTGACGGTCGGCCCGCCGAACGACTTGTCGATGATCACGTTCCGGCCGGTCGGCCCGAGGGTGACGCCGACCGCCTTCGCCAGCTTCTCGGCCCCGTGCAGGAGCTTCTTGCGGGCGTCGTCGGTGTAGAGCAGTTGTTTGGCCATGGCTCGTTGTGTGGTTGGTGTCTTCGCCCCCGGAGAGGGCGGGTGTCTTCGTCCCGGAGGGACGGTTGCTTGTAGCCAGGGGTGAAACCCCTGGTGGGGTCGTCACAAACCGATCCGCCCCGGAGGGGCGGGTGAATCTCAACCGCCCCTCCGGGGCGGGGGTGTCTGATCGGCGACCGGACCAGGGGTTTCACCCCTGGCTACCGGCAGTCGCCGCTCCGCGGCGAAGGCGAGGTCACTTCGCCAGCTTGCCGAGCACGTCGCCTTCGCGGAGGATCTTGAACTCGGTGTTGTTCACTTCCACGTCGCTCCCGCTGTACTTGCCGAACAGCACCGTGTCGCCGACGGCCACGGCCATCGGGGCGCGGGTGCCGTTGTCCAGCAGGCGGCCGGGGCCGACGGCCACGACGGTGCCCTGCTGCGGCTTCTGCTTGGCCATGTCCGGCAGCAGGATGCCGCCGGCCGTCTTCTCGGTGGCGTCGCTCACGCTCACGACCAGCCGGTCGTCGAGCGGCTTCAGGGTCGGGGTCGCGGTGTCAGTCTTCTTGGCCATCGGTCGGGGTCCAGTCCGGGTGAAGGGGAGTAGGGGTGTTGGTGGTTGGTGTGTTCACGCCGCTCCGCGGCGAAGGCAATGCCACTGCCGTTACATCATGCCGCCCATGCCGCCCATGCCGCCCATGCCGCCGCCGTGGTCGTGGTCGTGGTGGTCCCCGCCGGCCGACTTCGGCTCGGGGATGTCGGCGATGGTGCACTCGCTGGTGAGCAGCAGGCAGGCGACGCTCGCGCCGTTCTGCAGCGCGCTGCGGGTCACTTTCACCGGGTCCACGACGCCCGCCTTGCGGAGGTCGCCGTACTCGCCGGTGTCGGCGTTGTACCCGTAGTTCTTGTCCTTCTGCTTGCCGATGTTGGCCACCACCACCGTGCCGTCCACGCCGGCGTTCTCGGCGATCAGGCGGGTGGGCATGGCGAGCGCCTGGAACAGCACCCGCTGGCCGATGCTCTCGTCGTCGGTCCCCTTGCCGGCCTTCTCCAGCACCTTGCGGGCTTGCAGCAGGGCCACCCCGCCGCCCGGCACGATGCCCTCTTCGAGGGCGGCCTTGGTGGCGGCGAGGGCGTCCTCGTACAGCGCTTTGCGCTCCTTCATCTCGGTCTCGGTGGCGGCCCCGACCTTCAGCACGGCCACCCCGCCGGCCAGCTTCGCCTTCCGCTCTTGCAGCTTCTCGCGGTCGTACTCGCTGTCCGTCTTCTCCAACTCCTTCTCGATGCCGGCGACGCGGCCGGCCACCTTCTTCTTGTCGCCCGCCCCTTCCGTGATGGTGGTGTTCTCGGCGTCGATCTTGATCCGCTTGCACGTGCCCAGGTGCTTCAGCTCGACGTTCTCCAGCTTCACGCCCAGGTCTTTGTAGATGGCCTCGGCCCCGGTGAGCGTGGCGATGTCTTCGAGCATGGCCTTGCGGCGGTCGCCGTAGCCGGGGGCCTTGACGGCCGCCACGGTCAGCACCCCGCGGATCTTGTTCAGCACCAGCGTGGCCAGGGCTTCACCTTCGATGTCTTCGGCGATGATGACGAGCGGCCGGCTCTTGCTCTGGCCGGTCACTTTCTCCAGCAGGGGCACGAGGTCTTTGACGCTGCTGATCTTGTCTTCGTAAATCAGGATGAGCGGGTTGTCGAACTCGACGGTCACGCTGTCCTGGTTGTTCACGAAGTGCGGCGACAGGAACCCGCGGTCGAACTGCATCCCGGACACGACGCTGATTTCGGTGTGGGCGCTCTTGCCCTCTTCGATGGTGATGACGCCGTTGTCGGCCCCGACCGACTTCATCGCCTCGGCCAGCTTCTTGCCGATCTCTTTGTTGTTGTTCGCCGAGATGGTGGCCACTTCGGTGATGGCCTTGTTGTCCTTCGGGTCTACCGGGTCGGCGATCTTGGCCAGTTCGGCCACGACTTTCTCGACGCCGGTCTGGATGCCGCGGGCGAGGGCCATCGGGTCGGACCCGCCGGCGATCGCCTTCAGCCCCTCGCGGAAGATGAACTCGGCCAGCACGGTGGCGGTGGTGGTGCCGTCGCCGGCCACGTCGCTCGTCTTGCTGGCCGCCTCCTTGATGAGCTGCGCGCCCATGTTCTCGAACGGGTCGGTCAGTTCGATGTCTTCGGCCACGGTCACGCCGTCTTTGGTCACGTTCGGCGACCCCCAACCCTTGTCGAGGACCACGTTGCGGCCGCGGGGCCCGAGGGTGGCGCGGACGGCGCGGGCCAACTTGGAAGCGCCGGCCAACAGTTTGGCGCGGGCGTCGTCGGCGAAGGCGAGTTGCTTCGAGGCCATACGGCGAAGCTCCGAGAGGGAAATCCGATTGGGTCGGTGCGGCCAAGACAGCAAGACTCGTGCCGCCGCGGGCCGGCGACGTAAACCCTTGCCCAGTAAGGGGCGGGTGAAGTGGTTGCGTGGCGGCGGCGGGGGTCGGGTGTCAGAGTGGCAGTGAGCGACGGCGAGAAGTGGCAGGCGAAACGTGGAACCGGGAACGGAGTGACCGGGTGGGTTGGAAC
>JANNQE010000714.1:0-3027 GCA_031441625.1 Planctomycetia bacterium | reverse complement strand
TGGGGATGGGCATGGGGATGGGCATGGGTCAAGGGATGGGGATGGGCATGGGCATGGGCCAAGGTCAGGAGAAGAACGAAGGGCAGGGCGGCACCGGCGAGAAGCAGGGCGACGGGGACAAGAAGAACACCGCCTCGACGGGCCAGAACAAGGACGGCAGCAGCACCTTCATCAAGCTCCAGAGCAAGGAGCGGGACAAGGTGACGGCGGCGGTGGAAGCGGCCCTGCCGGCCGAGTTCCGCGAGCTGATCAAGCAGTACAACATCAACATCAAGAAGGGCGAGAAGAAGGACAAGTAGTGCTCTGCTCGCTCCGCGAGCGGTGTCCGTGTCAGACTTCACCAGATGAAGGACACGGATGCAGAAGATGAAAACAGGGATGAAGTGGATCAGAGCAGACTTGATTTGTTCTGATCCTCTTCATCCCTGCCTAGTTCCGCGTCATCCGCGTTCCGTTGGATTGGTCCCCCTGAACAAGCGGTCTTCTCATGCGCCTCCTCGCCCCGCTCGTCGCCCTCGCCGTCGCCCTGCTCGCCACCTCCCCGGCCCGCGCCGAGGAGAAGGTGAAGATCGACGAGGACACCCAGAAGGCCATCGACAAGGCCCTGGGCTGGATGGCCGAGAACCAGTCGAGCGACGGCAGTTGGGGCCGACAGTCGGCCATCACCTCGTTCGCCCTGCTCGCGTACATGAGCCAGGGGCACCTGCCCGGCCAGGGCAAGTACGGCCCCGAAGTGGCCAAGGGCGTGAAGAACCTGCTCGCCGGTGCCCGCGACGACGGCTACCTGGTCGGCCCCGGCGGGGGCAACATGTACAGCCACGGCATGGCCGCCCTCGCGCTGTCGCAGGTGTGGGGCATGACCGGCGACGAGGAGGTGAAGAAGGTGCTCAAGAAGAGCATCGACCTGATCGTCAAGACGCAGAACCACGAGGGCGGGTGGCGGTACGAGCCGCAGCCGACCGGGGCCGACATCTCGGTCACGATCATGATGGTGATGGCCCTGCGGGGGGCGAAGGACAGCGGGCTGAACGTGCCGAAGGAGACCATGGACAAGGCGCTCGACTACATCAAGAAGTGCCACGACCCGCGGAGCGGCGGCTACCGCTACCAGCCGGGCGGCGGGCCGGCCGGGTACGCCCGCACGGCCGCCGGCGTGTGCGTGCAACAACTCTGCGGCAAGTACGAGGAGAAGGAGAAGGAGGGGGCGCTCAAGTACATGGCCGAGACGGGCGACGACCGCAGCCACTACTGGTACGGCCATTACTACGCCGCGCACGCCATGCACCAGGTGGGCGGCAAGCCGTGGGAGGAGTACTACGGGCGGATGAAGAAGAACCTGCTGGCCATCCAGGACAAGAACGGCAGTTGGCGGGACAGCCGCGAGAGCGGCGTCGGCCCGGCCTACCAGACGGCGATCGCGGTGCTCATCCTCAGCGTGCCGACGGACTACCTGCCGATCTACCAGCGGTAAGGCGAGCCGCGACCGCGAGGGAGCGGTTGTAGTCCCGAAGGGGCGACCGGGAATAGCCAGGGGTGAAGCGAGCGACAGCGAGCGCAACCCCTGGAACCGATGGGAAAGATGATCGCAGCCCCGAAGGGGCGACCCTTTCCAACGGGTCGCCCCTTCGGGGCTGCGAGGTTGTTGGGTTTGCCGTCCAGGGCTCCGTCGTCCCTTCGGGACTCCGTCACCCCTGGCTATTCCCGGTCGTCCCTTCGGGACTTCAGGCACGCTACAGACCGCCGTGAGGAGTTGTCGCACGTCCCCCGAAGAAGTCCGCACCCGGCCCGTCTTGTGTCCGGATTCCCCGCGGCGGTCGCCTTTCAACCTCAGGCTCGTCGCGGCTCCCGCCGCCGGCCTGGAGGTCCGCTCATGCCACCCGCTTCCGACAGTTCTGACTCGCGGTACGACAGCTCCGACAGCCGCGGCGACTCGCGGTACGACTCCGCCCCGGCCCGGCCGCGCAACCGCGCCAGGCTTACGGTCGTGTTGACTTACATCGGCCTCTCGATCAACCTGTTCGTCCTGCTCGCCGGCGCATTTCTAATGTTCAACAACGCGGGGCTACTCCTTGGCATGCTGCTGATTCTGCTCGGCCTGCTCGCCGTCACGGGTCTGACGGTCAACGTGCTGGCCTTCGTGTTCGGGCGGTTGGCCGCTCGATCCGAGATGCCGGCGGACGGCAAAGCGGCCTGTCGGGTATGCGTGGTGGTCGCACTCCTCCAAGTGTTGACCGTCCTCGCGCTGACCTTCATCGCGGTAGTGCGGTTGTGGGGCCAGATCTTCCCGTGACCAATGGTCACCAAGCCGACGTTCGCCGTCCAACCAACCGTCATGGTCGAGGCCCCGACCGCCCGCCCCGAGTCGCCCCCCACCGTCCGGGAGAGAGGGCAGTGACCGCGGGCGGGGGCGGAGACGGCCCCCCCCGGACGCGATCGCGTGAAGTGACCAATTCGCGGCACCGGCGGTCTGCCGGGGCCGGTTCTGCCGGTTGTTCCGGGCGTCCCACTTCAGTCCATTTGCCGCACTTTTCGCCGCCCGTCGGCCGGCGTTCTACGGTTGCTGAAAATGCCGTCCCTGATCGCACGGGCCGTCACGCGGGGGCGCATTTTCCGCCCGCCCCTTCGCAAGCCGGTCGAACGTGAAGTACGTTTGCCGTCAGCGGACCTGCCACGACGGGCGCACAACGGAGGGATACGACCATGTTGGTCCTGAGTCGCAAACTGGGTGAGAAGATCTTCATCGGCGAGAACATCTGCATCACGGTCGTGGACATCGACCGCGGCAAAATCCGCCTGGGCATCGAAGCCCCCCGCGACGTGAAGATCTTCCGCGAAGAACTCCTCCCCCACGCCCAGCAGCAGGAGATGGCCAAAGCTCAGGCACAGCTGCCCTCGGCGTCCTGACCTGACGAGACACGCCGGCCCGCTCGCTGGGATCGGGAACGGGGGGTGCCGGGGAGGTAGCTCAACCCGGCAACCCCGCCCCGGGTCAGTGAACCCAGCGGGGGGGGGGAGAAACCCCCCAGC
>JANNQE010000713.1:0-2165 GCA_031441625.1 Planctomycetia bacterium | reverse complement strand
CGCCGTTCGCCTACTGTTCGCTCGGCACCGGGAACTGCTCGCACAGCTCCCGCACGCTGCCCCGCACACGTGACAGCAAGTCGTCGTCCGTCGGCCGGTGCAACACGTCCGAGATCCACCGCCCGATCTGCACCATCTCGGCTTCCTTCATCCCGCGGGTGGTGAGGGCCGGCGTGCCGATCCGCACGCCCGACGGGTCCATCGGCTTCCGCGGGTCGAACGGGATCATGTTCTTGTTGACGGTGATGCCGGCCGCGTCCAGCGACTGCTCGGCCAGCTTGCCGCCCACGCCGGCTTTGCTGAACACGTCCACCAGCATCAGGTGCGTGTCGGTGCCCCCGCTCACGACGGGGAAGCCGTGCCCGATCAGTGCGTCCGCCAGCGTGCGGGCGTTGGCGATCACCTGCGTTTGGTACGTCACGAAGTCCGGCTGCAACGCCTCCTTGAAGGCCACCGCCTTGCCGGCGATGACGTGCATGAGCGGCCCGCCCTGTACGCCGGGGAAGACGGCCGAGTCGATCGGCTTCGCCCACTTCGATTGACAGAGAATCATGCCACCCCGCGGGCCGCGGAGCGTCTTGTGCGTGGTGGTGGTCACGAAGTCGGCGTGCGGCACCGGGTCGGGGTGAACCTTCGCGGCCACCAGCCCGGCGATGTGGGCCATGTCCACGAGGAACAGCGCCCCGACACTCGCGGCGATCTCGGCGAACTTGGGGAAGTCGAGCACGCGGGGGTAGGCGCTCGCCCCGGCGATGACCAGCTTCGGCTTGTGCTCGCGGGCTTGCGCCGCCACCTGACCGAAGTCGATGCGGTGCGTGTCCTTCGTGACGCCGTAGCTGGCCACCTGGAAATACTTGCCGCTGAAGTTCAGCTTCATGCCGTGCGTGAGGTGCCCGCCGTGCGCCAGGTCGAGGCCGAGGATCGTGTCGCCCGGCTGGAGGCACGCCAGGAACACGGCCATGTTCGCTTGTGCGCCGCTGTGCGGCTGCACGTTCACGTGATCCCCGCCGAACACTTGCTTCGCCCGGTCGAGGGCCAGCTTCTCCACCTCATCGACGAACTCGCACCCGCCGTAGTACCGCCGGCCGGGGTACCCTTCGGCGTACTTATTCGTCAGCACCGACCCCTGGGCGGCCATCACCGCCCGGCTGGTGTAGTTCTCCGACGCGATCATCTCCAGCCCGAACTTCTGCCGGGCCGTCTCGCCCTGAATGGCGTGGAAGATGTCCGGGTCTTGGCGTTCGAGCACGTCCATCAACGAGTCTCCGCGGGTCTGGTCTATTCGGGTGGGTCGCTCTCGCCGAGGGCGACATCGGACGCGGCTCTCGGCTAGGGTGGGTCGCTCTCGCCGAGGGCGACCTCGGCACCCGCCCTCGGCGAGGGCGGACCACCCTAACGAGGCGGCGAGGGTGGGTCGCTCTCGCCGAGGGCGACATCGGCACCCGCCCTCGGCGAGGGCGGACCACCCTACACAATCTCGACTCCCATCGCCCCCATCTGCCCGGCCAGGTCTTCGCCCGGCCGGTACAGCACCGCCTGCCAACCGTGCTTGCGGGCGGCCTCGATGTTCGACGGCATGTCGTCCACGAACACGCACTCGGCCGGCGGGTGGGCGGTGTGCCGCTGGCAGTACGCGAAGTATTCCGGGTGCGGCTTGCGGCTGCGGGCGTGGTGGCTGGGGCAGCGGGCGGCGAAGTGCGACAGCACGTCGGCGAACTGGTCGCAATACTTGCGGTAGTGGGCGTCGTTCGTGTTGCTGGCCAACACGAGGCGGTTGTTCTCGGCCAGCCGCGGCACCAGGTCGCACACTTCCGCGTTCAGCGTGAAGATGTCCGCGAACGCCGCCTCGAAGTCGCCCGGCGAGCAGGTCAGTTGGCCGTCGCGGGTGGCCAAGCGGATGTACTCGGCCGTGCTCAGCCGCCCGCACTCGTAATCCTCTTCGAGCACCCCGCCGTACAGGGCGAGCGTCAGCTCGTGCGGCGGCATCCGGGTGAACGCCGACAGCTTCGCCACCGCCCGCTGGTGGTCGAAGAAGGCGAGCACGTTTCCGAAGTCGAGCAGGACAGTCCGCATGTGGGAAGTATAGTTCGCGGCGGCGGGAGAAGGTAGGCGGCTTCGGGGGCGCGGAAGAGACCTCACCCCCCGTCCCCCTCTCCATGTCATGG
>JANNQE010000712.1:0-5758 GCA_031441625.1 Planctomycetia bacterium | reverse complement strand
GGGCGGCGGGTGTACCACGGGTTTGCGGAAATCCGCGTCCAGCGACAAGTCCCGTGCGCCAACACCCAAGTTCATGCACCGTTCACCACGCCAACACCGGAATCACGCTGGAGTTCGCAGGATCAGGGCGATTGCACCCGTACGAACCTGCCTTGCGACCCGGCCAGTTGTTACCGGTGAACTCTTGGGGTTTGGGTTCAAGTTGGGTGCGGAACTGTTGGAGGTGCCGCTTGATGGCCGGAAACTGGTCGATGTCGATGCCACGACGGGCGAAGATCATCCATTCCCCAGCCCACATTGAGCGCCAGCGGTCCACGTCCTGCCCGCGAAGGTACTTCTTCAAGATGGTTTCGCTGCTCGGGTGTTCGGCAACCAGCCGATCACGCGTCGGGGTGTCGAGAACGAACGCCTCGTTGAACCCAGTCGTAACGCCTCGAAATGTCGTCGCGCCGGCGAACTCTTTCAGCGGCACGCCGTTCGCGCGGAGCTTGGCCATGAGCGCGGCCACCGCCGGCGGTTCCAGGCTCCACGCCTCCGCTCCGAACCGCGCTCGTGGCACGTCGAAACCTTCGTCCTGAATCTGCCGGCTGAGGTCATCGATCCGGAGTTGTTCCCGCTTGATCGCGCAGACTCTGACACTTGTGTAGGTGCGAGAATATCAGACGGTTTGCGGGCGACGAGGATGCACGGGAACACGTCCGCGTCGGGGAAGATCTGCTTGGCGTGCCCGAAGTCCACCACCTGTTCCACCCAAGCCGCTTCGCCGTACAGCTTCCGCAGCGGTTCGCCATAGCCAGCCTTCAGCCACTTGTTCGTGACGATGTACCCGAGCCGGCCGCCCGGCTTGAGCAGGTTCAGCCCCAACTCGTAGAAGTAGACGTACAGGTCGGCGGTGCCGTCGTAGGCCTTGTAGTGCTGCTCCAAGTGCGGCTTGATGTCCTTGATCCACTCCTGCCGCACATAGGGCGGGTTGCCGATCACCACGTCGAACCCGCCGGCGGCGAACACGTCGGCGAACCGCTGCTTCCAGTCGAAGGCGTCCGGGCTGAACGCCGGGTCGGACACCACGCTGTTCCCCTGAACGATCTTCGCGTCCAAGCTGGTGAGCGTCTTCCCCTCCTCAGCCGTCTTGATCCAGCACGACAGGCGGGCAATCTCCACCGCCGCCCCGTTCAAGTCCACCCCGTACAGGTTGTGTTCCAGGATCGTTCGCTGTACGTCCACGATGGTTCGGCCGCGGAGTGAGTGCAGGATTTTCTGGGCACTGTCGTACACGTCGAACAACTGAGTGAACGCTTCGATCAGGAACGCCCCGCTGCCGCACGCCGGATCAACCACTCGAACGGTTTCCAGTTCCGCCAGCCACTCGACCCAGAACGCCACCAGCGCCGCCTTTGCAGGGTCGGTCAATTCGGCCGCGTCGAACTGGATGGGGGTGTCCAGGGCGGCAACCGTGCGGTCGGCTTCCTCAATCCGCTTCTTCTTGTTGCTCGTCTTCAACGCCTGGGCTTCGCCGAGAACGGCGGCGGCGGCGGCGGCGTGGGTTTGTCGCAGTACCTCGAACTTTTCAGCCAGTACCGGCCCGAGCGTCTCCGCCACGATGTACCGGGTGACGAACTCCGGGGTGTAGAACGCGCCCGCTTCCTTGCGGCTGGTCTTCTCGTTCGCCTTCGCTGCCGCCACCCGCCCGGCCATCACGTTCTGCATCTCCTCCAGGTCGGAAATGGACTGCTCGAAGACGTGCCCCAGGATGTCCACGTCGATCAGTTCGCCACCGGCGGAGGTGTTGCCGCCGTATTCGTACTCGGCCAGCAGCTTGAACATGGCGCACACCGAGTCCGGCACGGTGAGCGCGTCGATGAACTCGTCGGGGGCGAACAACCCGCCGTTGTACTCCCAGATGCCGAGCGGTTCGTTCCTCTTGTCCACCGAGCGGAACAGACCCTTGAAGTTGCCCCACACGGGCTGCGGGTCGAACGGGTTCGCCTTCTGGTCGTAAGCTTTGGCGATGATGTCGCCGGGCAGCAGCCTGCGATCTTCGGCGAAGGCGATGAACAGCACGCGGTCGAGAATCTTCTGGGTGGCGGCGAGCAGCTTGGCGGGGTCGCGGTCGCGGTTGTGCTGGCAGAGTGCGTCGAAGGTGTTGCGGCGGACGGTGCGGTACACGTCGTAGAACACGGCGGTCAGTTCGCGGCCGATCTTGGCGGACTCGGCGAGCACCGCATTCAGGTGCGAGCCGGCCGGGTCGAGCAGGCGGTCCGCGCCGAGTAGGAACACGAACCGGGCAAACTCGGCGTCGTCGGTGGCCAACTTCGCCACCTCGAACCGCTCGTAGGTCCGCTGGTCGGCCTGCTTGGAGTAGAGCCGCAGTTCACGGAGGTTGGTGACCAGATACCAGTCGGTCGGCAGGTTGACGGCGTACTTCAGCGCCTGATCCACCGCCGACAGCTTGCGGCCGGCGAACGGGATGTCGAGCGGGTCGCGCGGCCCCTTCCCTTCCAGCACGGCCACGAACTGGTCCTTCTCCCCGCCGAACCGCCCGAGGGCACCGTCGGCGAACTTGCCGTCCACCTGCACCAGCGCTTCCTTCTTGAGCGAGTACGCGCCGGCCGGCGGCGGGACGTACCCCAGGATGTCCACGAACACATCCCGGAGGAAGTCGGCGAGCAGTTCCGTTTCCTTCTTCTTCTTGCCGGCGTCGGACGCGAGCAACTTCACCCACTCGGCCAGCTTCGGGCGGGCAGCCACAGCCGCGGGCGGGAGCGTGAACGCATTCAACTTCGGGCGGAGGGCGTCCGGCCGGAACAGCGGCTTCACGTCGGCGGGCATGGCGGGCGCTCGGTGGGTGCCCGCAGAGTGTACCCGGCGGCGGTGCGCCCGTCTGCCCCGTCACGGCGTTGGAAAGAGTTCAGCCGTTCGGCGGGGTGAGCAACCGCACCAGTGCGGACCTGCGGGAGAAGATCCTGGCGGACATCGCGTACGACAACCGGACGCGAGCCAAGTCGTACAAGTGGACGTAGACCGGCCGGCCGCTGAATGTGTGAAGCCAGACAACCATCGACCTTGGTGGCAGACGTATTCAGCCAGGGTGATCTAGGGGTGAGGGGGAACTGAGCGGCCGAGCACGAATGACCTCTTCGCGGCGAGCGGCAGCGAGTCTGGCACCCAGGCTCGCTGCCGCTCGCCGCGAAGACGTTTCTGGGGCCACCCAATGGGATTATTCGACGCGCGTTGCATGATCACTGGGGGTCAGCCTGAAAGGGGCCGACGCCGCTCTCGTTCTCCTCCAGGAAGGGCCATCGGGCATTCTGCCGCTGTCGCTCGCCATCAAGGGGGCTTACAACCGCCTCGGCTCCATCGACATGATCGAGGAAGACGAGAACACGCGACTGGTGTTCGAGTTCTTCGTGCGAGAGCGTCAGTCCGGTTCGTTCGTGACCGATGACGACTACTTTCGGAGCTACAAACGCGATCCATTCGATTCGGTGGAGTCACTGCTGCACGCCTTCGAGCGGAACATGAACGACGGCACCGTCGCCACGCTCGGGGGAGTGCCAGTCGTGTTCTCTCTGGTGAGCCGTGCGGTCTGGGAGGTCGTCGCGGAAAACGCACCCCAACCGGCTGCCATCGTCATCGATCAAGCGTTCGGGAACAACCCGATACCGGCACAAATCTATGCGGCCGACGTGTCAGCGGTCCACGAACAACTCACCGGGTTCGTCGCCGTTCAAGCGTGGCTGGCTGCTCACGGCATCGCGTGGTCTCCACCCTCCGAATGGAACCAGGATTATTCCGACGACATGCGAGAATACCTCGCTGAAGCACGACAGCGGTTCGCCAGTTCTGAGCTAATTCAAGCCGCACTGGACGACTACGAACACGAGGTGGGCGAGTTGCTCGACGACACGGGTTGAGCGGGCGGGACAACCACCCCGACTTGCTCGGTCACTGCCGCTACCCCAGCCCGCACACCGATTACTGCTGGCTGGTGGACGCGCTCTTGGCGCACCTCACGCCGTGAACCCCTTCAAGAACGCCATCGACCGCTCAGCCGTTCGGACCGCGTCGTGGCTGTGGCGGCTGAGTTCGACGCCCACGAGGCCGGCGTACTTCACGTCTCGCAACCCGGCGAACACGCCGGCGAAGTCCACCTCCCCCTCGCCGAACATCAGGTGGTCGTGGACGCCCGCCGTCATGTCCTCGATGTGGACGTTCCACAGCCAGTCCTTCCACCGCCTGATGTGATCCCTCACCGGCAACTCGCCCATGCACACGAGGTGCCCCACGTCGAGCGTCAGGCCGAAGTGCGGGTGGAACACGCGGGCGTGCAGCTCGGCGAACTTGTCCATGGTGTCGATGAACATGCCCGGCTCCGGCTCGAACGCCAGCCGCACGTCGCGGGCGGCGGCGTAGTCCGCCAGCCGCTTGCACTCGTCCACCATCCGGGCCATGTGAACCGATGGCGGCGTGTCGTCGGTCGGCGTGCCGGACCAGAAGCTGACTGCGTCGGCGTGGAGGGCGTGGGCGATGTTCACGCACGTTTCGAGGAACCGCCTGCGGCCGGTCGGGTCGGGGGAAAGCAGGGTGGGTTGGTGCTTGCGTTCGCGGTCGAGCAGGAAGCGGGAGCCGGTCTCGACCACACACCGCAGGTTCAGCCGGGCCAGGTGTTCGCGGGTGCGGTGCAGGCGTTCGCCCAGGTGCGGCTCGAACGGGTTCAGGTGGTGAACGTCGAGAGTGATCTGCACCCCGCGGTAGCCGCAGGCGGCGAGCAGGTCGAGGGCGTCGGGTAGGGAGTGGTGGGCGAAGCCGTTCGTGTTGTAGGCGAGGATCATTGGTCAGTTCCCCTCTCCCCTGGGGGAGAGGGGGACCAAACTATGGGGCATCAATCGTCAGCGCCTTGCCGTCGGCGTCAGTCAATCGCCAGCCGGTGCGGGTGCGCTCGACCGACTTGCACGGGTGCCGCGTCACCAGCTCGGCCGCCCGCTTCACGTCCGGCTCGGGCCACGGCTGGCCGTCGGCGGCGGTCTGAATCGTGCGTTCGGTCGTCAGCACCGGCAGGTTCGCCGTGTCCACGCCCGTCGGCAGCAGCACGCCACTCGCGGTGACGGCCCGCGTTCGCACCACGCCGGCCACGTTCCAACGCACCGCCAGCACGGGCGAGCGGAACCGCAGTTCCACCCGCACCCCGCCGTCGGGTTCGGTGGTGATGGCGGCCACGTCTTCGACCCACGGGTGCTTGCGGAAGGCGTCGGAAAGCTGTGCCAGCGTTGCCGGATCGACCGATTGCACCGTCTCGGGCAGGTTGCCGAGCAGCCGCACTTCGGTGAGGAACTTGGCCGAATCAGATTGGGGAGGGGTGTTCACACGCAGGTCGGCGACCTTGACGGCGTACCGCTCGTGCGCGGCCACGCTCGCCCCGGCCAGTTGGGTCAGCCAGTGCAGCCCGAAGAACAGCCCGCCCACGACCGCCACCGCCGGTAGCAGGCGGAGCAGCCGCCGCCAGCGGAACGGTTCGGGCTTCGCGGCTTTCTTCTTGCGGGCTTTCTTGGCCATGCCGGGATTGTACACGACTCAAGCGGGTCGAGTTGTAGTCCCGAAGGGACGACGAGGAATAGCCAGGGGTGACCGAGCCTCGTAGTGCGACGGAACCCCTGTACCTGATGGAAATATTGTTGCCCGTCCCGAAGGGACTACACGCCGAATTGCGTCGTCCCTTCGGGACTGCTGCGGTTTTCCTGGCACCGGTTCCAGGGGTTGC
>JANNQE010000711.1:0-12368 GCA_031441625.1 Planctomycetia bacterium | reverse complement strand
TAACCCAACTCCGCCACCACCACGGCGTGAACATCCAGTCGCGGCACGGTCACGCTCACCCCGCCGGGCACCTTGGTCGCGGTCAACTCCGTGCCGCCCGGTTGGAGATGGAAGCGAGTCACGGCGTACCCGCTGAACGTCACGCCGATGTCGTGGATGGGAATCGTCTCCTCCCGGAGCGGCACCTCTTCGGCCGGCAGCCCGTGCCCGGCGGTGGTGTTCACGTTGTTGAACAGGTGAACCAGCAGCCGCTCGCCGGCCTTCACCTGCCGCGTCACGGTACTTAGCACGCACATCGGCGCTTTCACTTCGACCGGCGGTGGGGCGCTGGCCGCACGTCGCATCGCGCCGGCCAGGATCAGCCGGTAGTACGGGTACGACGCCAGGTAGTGCCCCGCGTCGAACCCGGCGGCCAGGTACACCACCCGCCCCTTACCGTGCGTCCGGGTGACGACGGCCGGTAACTCGGGAGCCTTCGGGTCGCTCTTCGCCTGCACCGTGCCGTCCACCCGCGAACCGGGCAACACCTCCACCTTCGCCACCGGTCCCTTGAACGTCACCGGGTCTTTGCCGAGCAGTGCCGTGATCCGTTCGGTTTGCAGGAACGACTGCGTATTCTTACGGCGGAAGTCCCACGTCCCCGTCCGCTGCTTCCAGTATTCCGGCGGCAGGGTGCGGGCGAAGTTCTCGTCCAACTTCTCGCCCGGCTTACCGCCGACGGACGCGCCGAGCAGTTTCACGCCGAGCACTTCGATCAGTGCCGGGGTCAGCCGGGGGGTGCCGAACTCGTCGCATCGCCCGGTGTCGAGTGTCGCCACCAGTCCGCCGCCGTTCGTCACGAACGTCGCCACCGCTTCGGCCTGCTTGTCGTCGAGCGCCGCCGCATTCGGCAGCACCAGCAGCTTGAACTTCGCCAGCGCCTGGGCGGTCAAATCCCAGTCGTTCACCAGAGTGATGGGCAAGTGCTCTTCCAACCCGGCGCGGAACACGCCGAACACGCTCGCCAGATACCGCTCCTCCACCTTGCCCGGCTCGCGGCCGTAGAACACGCGGGTGTTGTCGCTCACCAGCACCGCCGCCCACGGCTCCGGCGTGCGGTGCGTCATCCACTTCGCACGAAGTTTCACCGCGTTCAGCGCCGCCTTCACCGCCGGCTTCAGTGGCTCCGGCTGGGTAATCGCCAGACTCGGCCCGGCCCCGTGCGTGGTGGCCAGCAGCACGCGACGTTCGACCTCGTGGGGCGGGAAACTGTCCTTCCCATACGGGTTCCCGCGGCTCATCAGGTACGGCTCGGCGAACGCCACCCGGTGCCCGCTCACCGCCCACACGTAGGCCGCCCCGAACGCCGGTGCCACCGTCGCTCCGCGGTTCGTCTCGTCCATCCAGAACTCTTGATCCGGTGCGTCGAACAGCAGGTTCAACCGGGCCGGCATGTTTCGCGGGATGTCGAGCAGGTGGCCGAACCGCCCGGCGTTCGTCGTCCACGTCACGAGTGCGATGTCGGGGTTGATGCCCTTCAGTTTCGTCTGCATCCGCCGCACCATGTCTTCGATCTTGCGGTCGGCCCAGTGCAGGTACTTGCGGTACGCCTCACTCTCCATGTCCCGCTTCGGAATCGCGTCGCCGGTGTCCCCCTTGAACGCCTTCTTGCAGTGCACGCAGAAGCACCCGCCGGCGTGGTGCAGGCCGTCGAAGCTGAACGCGGCCACAGTGGGGAACTTCGTGACAATCTCGGCCAGCACGTCGACGAAGAAGTCGCCGTACGGCCCGAGCAGGCAGAGCATTCCGCCGTAGGGGTGGGCCTTCAGATCGACTTCCGGAATCTTGTCGGTGTCGGTGGCCACCCGCCGCCAGTCGGGGTGAAGCTCCCACACCTCGCTTTGCAGCGTCGGCGGATACACACCCAGGATGCGGACGCCGAGCTTGGCGTACTCGGCCACGTCCTTGTCGACGCGGTCGAGCGGCACGTGCGGGCTGCGCTTCTTCAGCAGTTTGCTGTCGTAGTAGGCGTAGAACGGGTCCACGAATCCGACCTCGCTGATGGTCACGCCCATCGCGGCGGCGGCCTTGCGGTCGGCCGAACTCATCACCGACAGCGTGTACCCGACGCCGAGGGTGTCTCGCACCCACTCGGGGATCTTCACCGGGCGGAACGGCACCTTGTCGAACGGCTGAAGCGGGAGGGGGTCGTCCCAGATGTCCGGCTTGGCGTCGGCCGCGGGCGCCAGTGTGGCCGCGGTGAGGGCGGCGGTCGTGGCGACGAACTGACGGCGGGTGGGGGGCATGACGTGAACACCGTGGCGGGCGGCGCGATCATACCAGTTCTCTCGTGCTGGTCGAGCCGGGGGGCTCGACCACCCTGCCGTTGACCCTGTCACCCACTCCCGTCGGACCACTGCGACGCCCCGCCGGGAATGGGTCGGCGGGGCGTCGCGGCCGATGGTATCTCACTCACAGCATTCCGGCAGTCGGGTTCGCATTCCATTTCACCGGCCGCTCGAACCGCCCTCCCAGAACGTCGTCCGCCGGCGTCCGGGGGGTGGGTGGAACGGGATGAAACTGAAACAAATCCGACCTCACCCCGTCGGCGGGGTTCGCCAGTCGCTCATCTGCGGGAGCAGGCGGAAGCCGTTCCGCCAGTGCCACAACACGCTCGGGCCGTTGTCGAGTGCGAACGTGCTGGCCAGTTGCGTGAACCCCATCTTCAACAGCGCGTTCACCGCGTGCGCCAGCAGCGCCGTGCCGAACCCGCGGCGGGCTTCCCACCAGCTCACGAACACCCACGTCAGGTGAGGTACGCCGAGCCGCTTCTCAATCGCGTCGGGTGGCGGCTTCTCCTTCCAGAGGCCGGCGAACGGGTGAGTCAAAATCTGCGACGGCACGAGTGTGATCAGGATCGCGCCGACCGGGTCGGCGTGGCGGTCGGCGAACGCGCGGAAGCAGGCCGGCTCGATGACCGGGCCGTCGCTGCCGCGGGCCGTCTGGTCGATGGCGTCGGCGGCGGCCAGCCGCGACCGCTCCTTGTCGAGCGACTGGAACGGCTGGGTGTGGGCGCTGGCGTGGCAGAACAGGTCGGCGAGCGACGGGATGTCGGCGGCCGGCAGCGGGCGAATGGCGAACTCGTCGTCGGTCGGCATCGGGGCGAGGTCGAGCACGCCGGTGAACGTCTTCGGCCGCGGGGACAGCACCGCCCGCCCGTCGAAGTACTCGTACTTGTACGCCGCGTTCCGCGGGAGGGTGTGGAAAGCGTCGATGCCGATGGGCAGTTCGATCCGCGGGTAGTGCGAGTGCATGGGGTGTCTCGGCCAAATGTCGCCGCCGGCACCGACTTCACGTGTACTCGAACCGCGACAGCACCTCGGCCGGGGTGAACGGGCGGTCGGCGTCCCACCCCATGCCGGGGGACCGGCCCGCCTCCAGCACGGCGAACACCGGGTCGAGGAACCGCCTTTCATCCGCCGGCAACCCGGCCGCGGCGATGTCGGCCACCTCCTTCGCCCACTCCCGCACCGGCCGGCCGGCGAACTCGGCCGCCAGCCCCCGCCGGGCCACCGCCTCGAACAACTGGCACAACTGGCCAGGTGGGAACCGCTTCGCCACCTCGGCCGCCGCTGACAACGCCGTGTCGCTGTACAGCAGCCCCTTCCACACGGCCGGCACCGCCAGCGCCAACGAGGGCAGGTTGGCGTCGGCCCCACGCACTTCCAGGAAGTGCTTCAACCGCACCTCCGGGAACACGGTGGTGATGTGAACCTCCCAGTCGGTGCGTGTGGGGAAGCGGCCGTCGATGCCGGATTGCCAGAACTGGCGGAACGTCCGCCCGCCGGCCGGCTTGTAGTCCCGCCCGTCTACCACGAACAGCATCGGCACGTCGAGCAGGTAGTTCGCCCACCGCTCGAAGGTCAGCCCGTCGGCCAGCAGGTGCGGCAAACACCCGCTGCGGTCGGCGTCCATGCCCAGCCACACCCACCCGCGGTACGACGCCCACCCGGTCGCCCGCCCGCCGTACAGCGGGCTGTTCCCCCAGACGGCGTTCACCAGCGGGCCGAGGGTGAGTGCGACGGCGAACTTGCGGACGGCGTCGGCTTCGGACCCGTAGTCGAACGCCACCTGCGTGCTGGCCGTCGCCTTCATCATGTGCGAAGCCGTCTTGCACTTGGCGGGTAAAAATTCCGCCATGCGGCGATGACGGCGGCGAACCGGCGGGGGGATGTCGTCCACACACGCGAACGGCGTGACGCCGGCGGCCACCCACGCGCGGCGGGCCGGATCGACCACCGCCTTCAACTCGGCGACGTGCCGCGTGAACTGGTCGGCCACCTCGTTCAGGCTGAGCAGCGGCGGGGTGGAGAACTCCACCTGCCCGCCCGGTTCGAGGCTGACGTTCGCCCCGTCGCGGCCGAGCAGTACCAGCCGGCTGCCGGTCGAAAGGGGGGTCCAGCCGAACCGATCCGCGAGTGAGCGGAGCACTTCGCCGATGCCGCCGGGTTCGTCGTGGCTGACCATGCGGCCGGTGTCGCGGTCGAGCAGGAACTTCTCGAACTCGGCCCCCACCTTCCACTCGGCCCGCGGCTTGGCCCCGGCGCGGAAGTAGTTCACGAGGTCGTCGAACGTCAGCGGTTCGTTGGCCGCAGGGTCGGCGGAAGCGGTCGGCAGGATGCTCACGGCACGGTCTCGGGCCGGCGAGCGGGGAGACGGTCGCCGGGCGATTAGTGTAGCCGACGGGCCGGGGGGTGGAACGTCACTCTCGCGGTTGCCCTGCGGCCGACGCCCGCCGACAATGGGGGAGCCGGATTCACGAGAGTCGCCATGACGCCGACCGCCACCCGCACGGGCATCCCCGCCGACCTGATCGAACGGGTGATGACCCTGTCGCCCGAACAGCAAGACGAACTGGCCGAACTGATCGCCCTGGCCGACCTGCCGCCCGACCCGATGACCGACGACGAGTTCAAAATCGAACTCGCCCGACGGGTGGCCGACGTTCAAGCCGGGCGTGCGGTCCTGCTGACCCGTGAAGAGGCGGACGAGCAGGTGCGGAAGACGCTGCGTGAACAGCACGGGTTCGAACTATAATCGCCACTTTCCCCCGCCGAGCGACTCCCTCATGCTCACCCCGCACCTGCCGCCCGATGTCGCCCGCCGCTGGTTCCTGCAACAGTGCGGGGTGGGCGTCGGGTCGGCCGCCCTCGCCGCCCTGATGCACGCCGACGGCTACGCCGCCGATAAGAGTGGCACCAACCCGCTCGCCGCCAAGGAGCCGCACCACAAGCCGAAGGCCAAGCGGGTCATCTACCTGTTCATGGCCGGTGCGCCGAGCCACCTGGAGTTGTTCGACAACAAGCCGAAGCTGAAAGAACTCGACGGCACCCTCCCGCCGCCGAAGTTGCTCGAAGGCTACCGGGCCGCGTTCATCAACCCGAACAGCAAGCTGCTCGGGCCGAAGTTCAAGTTCGCCAAGCACGGGCAGAGCGGGGCGGAGATTTCCGAACTGCTGCCGCACACGGCCAAGATCGCGGATGACCTGTGCATCGTGCGGAGCATGACGACGGATGCGTTCAACCACGCCCCCGCCCAACTGATGATGAACACCGGGGCGATGCAGTTCGGCCGGCCGGCGTTCGGCGCGTGGACCCTGTACGGCCTGGGGAGCGAGAGCAACGACCTGCCCGGCTATGTGGTGTTCAGCACCGGCAGCAAGGGGCCGAGCGGCGGGAACGCCTGCTGGGGCAGTGGGTTCTTGTCCACCGTGTACACCGGCGTGCCGTTCCGCGTCGGGGCCGAGCCGGTGCTGTACCTGAACAACCCGAAGGGCGTCGACGCCGACTTGCAGAAGGACACGCTCGACGCCATCACATCACTGAACAAGCTGAAGTTCGACGGCACCGGTGACCCGGAGATCGCCACCCGCATCGCCAGCTACGAGATGGCCGGGCGGATGCAGGCGGTCGCCCCGGAACTGATGGACCTGACGAAAGAGGACAAGAAGACGCTGGAGATGTACGGGGCCGAGCCGGGCAAGCCGACGTTCGCCAACAGCGTGCTGCTCGCCCGCCGGCTGGTGGAGAAGGGCGTGCGGTTCGTGCAGATCTACCACGAGGCGTGGGACCAGCACGGCAACCTGACGGCCGACCTGAAGAAGAACTGCAAGAACACCGACCAGGCGTGCGCTGCCCTGATCACCGACCTGAAACAGCGTGGAATGCTGGACGACACGCTGGTGGTGTGGGGCGGGGAGTTCGGCCGCACGCCGATGGTGCAGGGCGGGAACGACGGCCGCGACCACCACCCGAACGTGTTCAGCATGTGGTTCGCCGGCGGCGGCATCAAGGGCGGGCAGACGATCGGCAGCAGCGACGACCTGGGGTTCAACGTGGCCGAAGACAAAGTCCACGTCCACGACCTGCACGCCACGCTGCTGCACCTGCTCGGCTTCGACCACACGAAGCTGACGTTCAAGTTCCAGGGCCGCCAGTTCCGCCTGACCGACGTGAAGGGCGAGTTGGTGAAGAAGATGCTGGCGTAGAATCTTGGCGAGCGGCCCGCGTCAGCGGGCTGGTTCCAACACGGTGCCGCATGTACGTCGAGAAGCTGACGATGAAGGACTTCCGCTGCTTCGAGCAGGCGGAGGTCACGTTCGTCTACCCCGGCAAGGAGGGGTTGCCGCCGGAGGCGTTGAACAATGTCACGTTGCTGATCGGCATCAACGGGACGGGGAAGACGAGCGTGCTGAGAGGCATTTCGCTCGCTCAACTGAGTCCGATTCTGGCGTCGTCTGGATATTACCCTCGGCACGTTGTCCGAATAGGATCGAATGTTAGCGGAGATGCAGTCGCCACACTTGCCACCAGCTTTCCAGTTTCTGAAACATTTGAATCACTTCGGAACGCCTCGACACCTCGTGAGTTCTTTCCAGTTCACCACGGACCCGGTTCAGTCGTAGAAGTGATGCGTTTTTTTGACGAGGAAGTTGTCACGAGCCATCAATGGGAGAGCAGAGGGTTCTATTCAACTGGTGTCTCATTGCCAGAACTGCATTCTCCCGGCACACCGCCACAATCAAACCCATTCTATAAGGACCGAAGCCCAGAGTACTTCCTTCTCGGGTACGGAGCGACACGCCGCAATGAAGACCGGGAGTACTTCGGTGGAGTAAAAAGACGAGAGATGCATGTTCGCTACAATCGGGTGGCGGGCTTGTTTCAGGAAGACATGACCTTGTTTCCGCTCGCTGCCTGGTATCCACGGCCCGAAACTGAACCTCGCCGCAAAGAGATCCGCGTTCTGATCAACAGCCTCCTCCCTGAAGGCACCGAGTTCACCGGCGAGTTCAAGGACGCCGGCCCCATCTTCAAGCACAACGGTGTGATGCTGCCGTTTGGGGCGCTGTCGGACGGCTTTCGGTCGTACATCGGCCTCGTGGCCGACATGCTCTACCACCTGAACTACGTCTGCCCGAAGAAGTCCAAACTCACCGACATTTCCGGCGTGGTGATGATCGACGACATCGACGTGCATTTGCACCCGAAGTGGCAGCGGGAGGTGGTGCCGAAACTGGCCGGCACGTTCCCGAAGTTGCAGTTCATCATCACCAGTCACAGCCCGCTGGTGGCCGGCACCCTGCACGCCGCCAACGTCCGCGTGGTCGAAGACAACCAGATCCACGAGTACACCGAGCGCATCCACGGGCTGAGCGCCGACCAGATTCTGACCAGTTCGTACTTCATGCTCGACACCTCGCGCTCGCCCGCCGCAGAGGCAAAACTGAACACTATTGCCCGGCGGGTGGCCGACACGCACGACCCCGCTCCGGCCATCGACTTCCTGAAAGAGTTGACCGGCCAGACGAACGGGCATCCACCCAAGAAAGGGAAGAAGCCCGGCAAGAAGAAGTGACCCGACCCCGCCCATGATCCGCTACGCCGTCACCGAATCCGATTTGGAACAGCGGGTAGACGCCGAAGTCGCGTCCTGGCGGTCCCGCGCCGCCACCCGAACCGCGCGGTTCATCGCCGTCGGTGGGTACGACGAATCGTCATCAATCTGGTCGGAAATCAAACCGGTGTTCATGCGGTTGCAGAACGACAAGTGCGCGTACTGCGAGCGGCAACTCGCCTCGGTGGACTCTGGTGGGAGTGTCGAACACGACCTGGAGCACTTCCGGCCGAAGTCGTCGGTGGTGGTGTGGCCGGGCGGGACGGGGTTCCAGTTCGCCACCGGCACCGCCACCCCCGCCGGGTACTTCTGGCTGGCGTACCACCTGCTCAACTACTCGGTCGCCTGCAAGAAGTGCAACACCGGGTTGAAGCTGAACTACTTCCCCGTGCCGGCCGCCCGCGGACGGGCGCCGGCGATACCGGCCGCACTCGCGGCGTCCGAGAAGCCGTTCTTGGTCTACCCGCTCGGCGACCTGGACGACGACCCGGCCGACGTGCTCACGTTCCTGGGAGTGACGGCAATCCCCGTGAAGAAGACCGGCCCGCGGCGCCGCCGGGCCGACGTAACGATTCAGTTTTTCCGCCTGAACACCCGTGGGGAGTTGCTGCGGGAGCGGGCCAGACTGCTCGACTCGCTCGGCAACTTGCTTGAGACGATCAACGACCCGGCGGCATCGGCCGCAAGAGTCGCCACGGCCAAGCAGACTGTCGGGCGAATGGTGCGGCCGGACGCCGAGCACTCCGCCTGCGTCGCGGCGATGACCCGCCTTTACATCCAGGATGTGACCCACGCCCGCACGCTGATCGCTCAGGCCCGCGCCTCTCTCGATTCCCCTGCGTGAGAAATCGTGTTCATCGGTTCGAACACTATGGAGCAACCCATGTTTCGCGTCTGCCTGTTCGCCCTCCTCCTCGCCTCACTCGCCTCGGCCGCGGAGCCGGTGGCGGTCGAGAAGATCGACGCCGTCGTGAACGCCGCGCTGAAGGAGCAGAAAATCCCCGGCGTGGCGGTGGCGGTGATTCACAAGGGCAAGGAGGTGGTGGCGAAGGGGTACGGGCTGGCGAACGTCGAACACGACGTGCCGGTCACCGCCGACACCGTCTTCCAGTCCGGGTCGGTCGGCAAGCAGTTCACCGCCGCCGTCATCCTGCTGCTGGCCGAGCAGAAGAAGCTGTCCCTCGACGACCCCATCACCAACTTTTTCCCCGACGCCCCGTTCCGCTGGGGCAAGATCACCGTCCGCCACCTGCTCACGCACACGTCCGGGCTGGGCGACTACACGCAAGCGCTCGACCTGCGGAAAGACTACACCGAGGACGAGCTGGCGAAGCTGGCGTTCGGGCTGAAGCCGACGTTCGCCCCCGGTGAGAAGTGGAGCTACAGCAACACCGGGTACGCCCTGCTCGGGTTCATCGCCCGCAAGGCGTCCGGCCGGTTCTACGGCAACATTTTGAAAGACGATGTGTTCGCCCCGCTCGGCATGAAGACGGCCCGCATCATCAACGAAGCCGACATCATGCCCCACCGCGCCGCCGGCTACCGCATCAGCGGCGGGAAACTGAAGAACCAGGAGTGGGTGGCCCCGACCATCAACACCACCGCCGACGGCGCGCTGTACGTGTCGCTCCGCGACATGATCGCGTGGGACAAGGGCGTGCGGGATGGGGCGGTGCTGAGTGCCGACAGTTGGAAGGCGGCGTTCACGCCGGTCACGCTGACCAACGGGAAGCCGTTCCCGTACGGGTTCGGGTGGCAGGTGGACGAGGACCGCGGGCAACTTCACCACCACCACGGCGGGGCGTGGCAGGGGTTCACCACGCACATCTCCCGCTACCGCGGGGATGACCTGAGCGTCATCGTGTTGACCAACCTGTCCGGCGCCGACCCCGGCGGCATCAGCGAACAGATCGCCGGCCTGTTCAACCCCAAGTTCGGCCCGAAGCCGCCGGCGAAGGCCGATAAGTAGGCGTGGACCGCGGTGCCCTCTCGTCCGGGCGGAGAATTCCTGCCCCGCTCGCACCCGTCATGGCCCGGTGCGGCCTGGCCCGAACGATTGTGCCCTCGTCTCATGCCCCGCGTTGACATGTGGCCCGACCTGAGCTACCCGTTGAGCACCCCGCCCGGTGCCGGACCGCGGCGGGTGAACCGACCCGGTGAGGAGTGATGCTCGCACCCCCCATCCCGAGTGAATCGGACCGGCTGGCCGCCCTCTGCGGTTTCGGCCTCCTCGACACCCCGCCCGAACAGGCGTTCGACGACCTGACCCGCCTGGCCGCGGCCGTGTGCGGCACGCCCATCGCGCTGGTCAGCCTGGTGGACTCCTGCCGCCAGTGGTTCAAATCCCGGCACGGGCTGGACGCCACCGAGACGCCCCGCGAGATGGCCTTCTGCGCCCACGCCCTCACCCTGACCGACCTGCTGGTGGTGCCCGACGCCGCCGCCGACCCTCGGTTCCGGGAGAATCCGCTCGTCACCGGCGGGCCGGGCATCCGCTTCTACGCCGGCGCCCCGCTCACCACCGCCGACGGGCACACGCTCGGCACCCTGTGCGTCATCGACACCGTCCCCCGCACCCTGAGCGACATGCAGGCCGACGCCCTGCGGGTGCTCGGCCGGCAGGTGGTCGCGCAAGCCGTGCTGCGGCGGCAACTGCGGGCCACCGAGGTCGAGTTGGACCGGCACGAGACGTTCCGCGTGCTGTTCGAGTCGTCGTCCGACGCCCACCTGCTGTTCCACGAGGACGACGGCACGTTCGACTGCAACGCGGCGGCCGTCGCCATGCTGCGGTGCCAGGACAAGGCCGAGGTGATCGGCCTGCACCCGGCGCTGCTGTCGCCCGAGTTCCAACCGGACGGCCGGCGGTCGGCGGAGAAGGGGGTGGAAATGGCCGCCACCGCCCGGCGGAACGGGTACCACCGGTTCGACTGGGTTCACCGGCGGGCGAACGGGGAGGACTTCCCGTGCGAAGTCACCCTCACGCCCACCGAGTTGCGCGGGCGGAGCGTGCTCATCGTCGTGTGGCACGACCTGACCGCGCGGAAGCGGATCGAGGACGCCCTGCGGGAGAGCGAGGGGCGGTTCCGCAACGCGTTCGAGGACGCGGCCATCGGCATGGCCCTGGTGGCCCCGGACGGGCGGTGGCTGCGGGTGAACCGCTCGCTGTGCGACATGCTCGGGTACGCCCCGGCGGAGCTGCTCCTCACCGACTTCCAGACCATCACCCACCCGGACGACCTGCACGCCGACTTGGCGCAGGTGCGGCAGGTGCTGGCCGGAGAGCTGGCCACGTACCAAATGGAGAAGCGGTACTTCCACAAGAGCGGGCAAGTGGTCTACGCGCTGCTGGCCGTGTCGCTCGTCCGCGGGGCGGGCGGCGACCCGCTGTACTTCGTCTCCCAGATTCAGGACATCACCGCCCGCAAGACGGCCGAGGTGGCCCTGCGGGCGAGCGAGGCCAAGTTCCGCTTGACGGTGGACCGGCTGGCCGAAGGGGTGTTCGTCATCGACCCGACCACCCGCCGGTTCGTGGAGGCGAACGCCGCCCTGGTGGCCATGCTCGGGTACACGCCGGCCGAATTCCTCGCCCTCGCCATGACGGACATCGTGGCCGACGAAACCCCGGACGTGGTGGCCCGGAGCGTTCGGCACATGAACGATAAACTGGCCGCCGACGGGCGGTGCGACTTGGGGCGGCGGACGTTCCGGCGGAAGGACGGCACGCCGGTGCCGGTGGACGTGCGGGTGACGGTGGTGCCGGACGGCGGGGCCGGGCTGCACGCCGTGGTGGTAAAGGACATCTCCGAGCAGGTGGAGTACGAGAACCGCCTGTTCGCCTACCAGACGGAGTTGGAAGACGCCAACCAGAGGCTGCGGCTGATGGCCACCACCGACGGACTGACCGGGGTGAAGAACCGGGCGGCGTTCAACACGCGGCTGAACGAGGAGTACGACCGCTCCGTCCGCCACACGCACCCGCTGTCGGTGGTGCTGCTGGACGTGGACCACTTCAAGCCGTTCAATGACACGTTCGGCCACCCGGCCGGGGACGAAGTGCTGAAGGCGGTGGCCAACACGCTGAAAGAGTCGGCCCGGTCGTCGGACGTGGTGGCCCGGTACGGGGGCGAGGAGTTCGTCGCCATCCTGCCGGACACCGACTTCTCGGGGGCGATGGTGGTGGCCGAGCGGTTCCGCCGGGCGGTGGCCGGCCAGCCGTGGGACAAGCGGCCCGTCACTGTCAGCGTGGGGGTGTCCACTCTGACCGCGACCACCGGTTCGGCCGAGGAACTGGTGCAAGAGGCCGACGAGGCGCTGTACCGCTCGAAGCAGACCGGCCGCAACCGCGTCCACCACCGCAGCGGCACGGTGCTCGTGGCCGACGCCCGCCGCGGGTGATCGGTGTTTCCGGGAGCGCGGGCGTCCCGCCCGCTCTG
>JANNQE010000710.1:0-5470 GCA_031441625.1 Planctomycetia bacterium | reverse complement strand
GGTTCCGATCCCGCTCTCGGAGAGAGCGGACCACCCTACTCCTTCTTCAACTCCCACTGGTCGAACAGCCGCCCTTCGATGTCGAACACCTTGCACTCGAGCAGCCCGCCGTCCACCGTGAAGTAGCAGTAGTGGAAGTCGATCCGCTGCTGGTTCTTGTAGAACGCCGGCGTCGGCTCGAAGTCTTCCAGCCCGCCGCCGCCGCCGCCGCTGGTCACATACGTCACGCCCTTCTTGCGGTCCACCTTCTCTCCGCGGACCGGGTACGTCCGCTCGTACAGGTGGATGTGCCCATTCATGGCCAGGTCCACGTCGTACTTCTCGTACAACTTGATGAGGTGCTTGTGCTTGGGCGCGCCGCGGGTGCTGGTGCCCTTCCATGTGTCGCCGTAGTCGTTCTCGTCCGACGAGTAGCACGGGTGGTGGTGGTAGCACACCTTCCACTTGGCGGTGCTGGCGGCTAGGGCCTTGTCCAGCCACTTGTACTGCTCGCTGTCGGGGTCCACCGGCTTGTTCGTGTCGATGCTGAAGAACTCGGCGTTCCCGTAGGTGAACGAGTAGTAGTACTCGGGCGTCGGCAGGCTGAAGTACTTGTAGTACTGGGCGTGGTTCTTCTCGTGGTTGCCGATGCACGGGTACACGGCCACCCGGCTGAACAGCTCGTGGCACGGCTTGAACAGGTCGCCCGTCCACTGCCACTTGGCCGCCCCGTCGTCCACCACGTCGCCCATGTGCAACACGAAGTGCGGGCGGCGCTCCCACATGAGCTTGGCCACCTTGCCCGTCACGGTCGGGTTCCGCTGGGTGTCGCCGATGACGGCGAACGAGTAGGCGTCGCCGGCGTCCACGGCGGTCATGAACGTGCTGTGCTTGCCCACGGTCGTCTTGCCGTCCGCGCCGGTCACGTCCAGTTGGTAGAAGTATTTCGTCTTCGGCGTCAGGTCGGCCAGCTTGATCTCGTGCATCACGTCGGCCTTGTCCACCTTCACCGTCTTATCCGGCGGGAAGGCGGTGCCGTACTTCAACACGGCGGTGGTCGGCGCGTCCGTCTCGGCCATGACGGTCATCGTCGTCCGGGTGCCGAACTGCAGGTACGGCTCGACGACGAACTTCGGGCCGGCGGCGGGCGGGGGCTGCTGGGCCAGCTTCTCGTCCGCCTTGAAGTGGGCGGCCAGCTTGTCGGCGGGGATCGCCGCTGCCGACCAGATCACTTCCTTGATCGCCCCGCGGGTGGGGTAGTCCTCGTCGTCGTCCTGATACCGGCCGATCACCAGATTCGCTTTGTCGGCGTACAACACGTCGCCGGATTGGGCGGTCGAAGTGGCGTCTTCGGTGCCGTTCACGAACAGCCGCATGGTCGTGCCGTCGTACGTCGCGGCGACGTGGTACCACCGGCCGACCACGTACTTCGTCTTCCCCTTCAGGTAGGTCATCTTGCCGTCGCCGTCGTCCGCGCCGGCGGTGGCCAGGGCGAAGGTGAACTCGTCGCGGTCGTACCCGAGCAGGAACCCTTTCTCCTTGTTGCCGTTGTCCTGGATCGCGCCGAACAGTCCGCCCCACTCGGTCGGGTCGTCGATCCGCACCCACGCCACCACGCTGAACTCCTTCTTCGGCAGTGCGGCGTCGGTCGCCCGCAGGTCGCGCTTCACCAGCACGAAGTCGCCCGGCCCGGTCAACTCGATGGCGGCCGGGTCGGTCAGGCGGGTCGGCTTGCCCTGCACGGCGGCTTCCAGCTTGCCGTTCTTGTCGCTCACGGTCTTCGCCTTCCACCCGTCGGCGTCGAACGCCCAGTGCGCGAGCGGCTTCAGGTCGTCGGCGGGGGCGGCGGTGGAGAGCGCGCCGCGGAACAGCACGGCGGCGACGGCGATGCCCACGCACAGCCCGCCGACCAGCAGTCGTTTCGTCAAGGTGTTCATGGTTCGCCTCCGAGGGGGGTGGGGGAAATGTATGGGCGAACGGCGCGACGTGAGTCCGCCGGTGCTGTCACACACCGGCGGACTCATGTCGCGCCGTTCGCCGGTCGTCGCGTTAGAAGTCGTTGCCGATCACCTCGCCGCCGGCGCGGGTGCCGAGCGCGGTGAGGGTGGCCGGGCTGACGCTGTCGCGGACGAACTTGACCGACCCGTCGGCGAACAGGAAGTTGGCCCCGCCGGTGTGCCGGCTGCCGAAGCTCAGTTCGTAGGCGGCGAACTGGCTGGTGCCGGGGGTCGGGGGCGTGTTCCGCAGGTAGTTGATGGGCACCCCGGTGCTGCCCAGGAACTCGGACATGTCGCCCTGGTTGCCGGTGTCCACGTCGTCCGACCCGATGGCCCAGTGGTCCTTGCGGCCGAACGTGCTGGCGTTGTTCTCCAACTCGATGGCGGCCAGGGAGACGCCCCGCTGGTCCGATTCGGCCTCGCCGATGGCGATGGTGTTCGAGGTGCCGTCGGTGATGCCCACCATCGTCACCCCGCTCGTCATGCCGCCGTACGGGACACCGTTGCGGGTGATCCGCTGGTGCACCATCTTGGCGACGAAGATGCCGTCGAGGGTGTGGATGTCTTCGGTCCCGGAGTTGGTGCTGCCCCACGGGGTGTTGGCGAGGATCCGCCGGCGGTCGTTCACGATCCGCCCGCTCACGCACCCGAGGTAGTTGGCCGAGGCGCGACGCTGCACGATCCAGTTGTCCCCGGAGATGTCCGGGTAGTTGTCCGGGATGGTGGACGACGGGCAGCGGAACGACTTGAACTTCGTCTCGCACAGGGCGATGTTCCGCTCGGTGTTGTTCCCCGCCAGGTTACCGGGGATGCCCGGCAGTCCGGCTGCCCATTGGTCGTTGCCGATCCCGTCCTCACGGAAGGTGAGGCCCTTGAACGCGTTGTCCTGCTCCAGGTACGGCAGGATGAACGCCGACCACCCGCTGCCCACGTTGAACTCGGCCCCGAGCGGCCAGCCGTCGTTCACGTCCGAGAACGAGTGGCAGGCGATGCCCATTTGCTTCAGGTTGTTGCTACATTGCATGCGGGCGGCGGCCTCCCGCACCTTCTGGACGGCGGGGAGCAACAGGCCGATGAGGATGGCGATGATGGCGATCACCACCAGCAGCTCGATCAGCGTGAACCCCGAACGACGGCGAACCATGAGAGACTCCGATAAAGGACAAGGGATCGAACAACGGAACCGGCCGGGGCGATCACTTCCCGGTCAGTTGGAACTCGTGGGTGGGGGTGCCGGAGGTCATGGTGAACCGCTCGGGGGTGCTGCCGATGGACTTGAACTGCTGCGGTAAGCGATCAATCACCCCGCCTTCCACTTCACTCGGCTTTTCGGTCGGTGCCACCTCTTTGCCCTTCTTGTCTTTCCACGCCACGAACGTCACTTTGTAGGTGCCGGCGGGCAGCCCCTTGTCGCCGGACATGAGGAGGGCGATCTCGCACTCCCCGCTGGCGTCGGTGTTGCCGTACCCGATCCGCTGCGGGTCGGGGGTCTCGACGTCCGGCACGAAGCGGACGGCGCAATTGCCCACCGGCTTGCCGTCGTGCGTCACTTTCACCTTCAGGGGTACGGCGGCCGGCTTTCCGCACCCGACGGCCAGCAGCGCCGCCACTCCAAATGCGGTCGTGTACAAGGTGGTCCGGCAGGCCATTGCACGCTCTCGTGGTGAATGGTAAGATTGATATCACCCCTCCGAGAGCGAATGGGGTCGGAAGTGTGAATACGACGTGAAGGTTGGACGTGACAGGTGGGGGAACGCAGGGCCGGGGCGGTTCTCACCCCGGCCCGTGATCGATTACCAGCTCAGGCTGGCCGACCGCAGGGTGCCGGTGGACCCGCTCACCACGTCGAACACTTCTAGCGTCCAGGTGCCCTTCGCCTTCAGCCCGGCGAACAGGGCCGTGCTGAACGTCGCCCCGTTCAGCTTGGCGTTGACCGCCCGGTTGAGCAGCACCACCCGCCGGCCGTCCGGGGCGGTCAGCCGCAGTTGCAGGTCGCTCGTGCGGGCGTGGGTCAGGTCCACGGTCAGCTTGACGGTGCCCACCGCCTTGGTGTCGGTCACGTTGAACGTCACCCGCGAGGTGCGGAAGTCGGACACCGCGGTGCCGGTGTTGAGCACCCCGGCCACGCTCTTCTCGGCCACGGGCGCGGGCGGGGAAACCGGCGGCGGGGGGACGGTGACGGGCGGGGACACCGGCGGGGGGACGCTGACCGGCGGGGAGGCAGCCGGGGCGTCGAGCAGCTTCGCCAGGTCGAGTTCGCCGCCGGTGCTCACCTTCCCGCCCAGACTCGGTTGGACCTCCACCGACGCCCGCAGCTTCGCCAGCACCTGCTGGTACGTCCACGTCGGGTTCTTGTCCCACAACACGGCCAGCGCCCCGCTTACGAACGGCGCGGCCATGCTGGTGCCGCTCTTGGTGGTGGTGCCGCCCCCCCTGGCGGTGCTCACGATGTTGTCGCCGGGGGCGGCCACGGCCACCGACGCCGCGCCGTAGTTCGACCAGTTGGCGAACCCGCTCTTGTTGGTGGCGGCGACGGCCACGGTGTTGTCCGACGTGCGGGCGTAGCTGGCCGGGTACTGCGGGGTGGTGTCGTTGTTCTTGCCGTCGTTGCCGGCCGACGTGACGACGATCACCCCGGCCGCGCGGGCGCGGGCGATGGCCGCGTCCAGTTCCGCGTCCCCGCCGGTGCCGCCCCAGCTGCAGTTGATGACCTTCGCCCCGTTCCGCACGGCGTAGTCGATGGCCTTCGCCCCTCCGAGGGTGCTGCCGTTGCCGGCCGCGTCGAACATCTTGAGCGACATGATGCGGGTCTTCCACGCCACCCCGCTGCCGCCGACGCCGTTGTTGCCCGCCGCCCCGATGATGCCGGCCACGTGCGTGCCGTGCCCGCGCTCGTCCATCGGGTTGGCGTCGTTGCTGGCGAAGTCCCACCCGTTCACGTCGTCGGCGTACCCGTTGCCGTCGTCGTCGATGCCGTTGCCGGCCACCTCGCCGGGGTTCCGCCACAAGTTCGCCTTCAGGTCCGGGTGCGTCAGGTCCACGCCGGTATCGACGACGGCCACAATCGTCTGCCCGGTGCCGGTGGCGGCGTCCCACCCCCGCGGCGCGTTGATGGCGGCGAGGCCCCACTGCGAGCCGACGGACGGGTCGGACGCGACCGCCTGCGGGGCGACGAGTGCGGCGGGGGTGGCACGCTCTTCGAGCCGTTCGACGGCCAGCGGGCGCAACTTCAACGGTTGCAGGGATTGCGGAGCCATGATGGACCCTGACGCTTGTGCTGGTTCGGAGGGTGAGTGTGGCCAAACGGCCTGCGAAAGGGTAGAGCAACCGGCATTTCGTGACGGATAGGGACGGTAAGGACGGTAGAATGGGACGTGTCGGAAGTGCCGAGTTTAACGGATGTGCGGAATGCGGGGGTTAGGTAGGGTTGTTTGCGCTGTGGCGTGGCCACAAATTGGAACCGCCGGCGTCAGCCGGCCGGGTGATCCCACCCA
>JANNQE010000709.1:0-10052 GCA_031441625.1 Planctomycetia bacterium | reverse complement strand
CGATCCGCCACGCCGAAGAGCCTGTTCGGGCAGGCCGTCGGGTATTCCCGGAACCAGTGGGGTTCGCTCGTCCGATACCTCGACGACGCGCGGTTCGCCCTCGACAATGGGGCGGCCGAACGCGCCATCCGTCCGCTGGCCATCGGCAGGGCGAACTGGCTGCATGTGGGCGGCGACGGCGGGTTGAAGACCGCGTCCGTGCTGCTGAGCGTTTGCGCCAGTGCGACGCGACATCGGCTCGACCCGTGGTCCTACCTGCGCGACGTGCTCGACCACCTGGCCGTCCGTCACGGCGGCGGTGACGTGAACGATCTCCTCCCCGATACCTGGGCCGGCCGGCGGGCCCGAGCCGGTTGACTTGACGCACGGCGATTCTGCTGGCGAACGACGCTTCTGCCGTTCACTTCTTCTCCCCCGGCGGCGGGGCGTTCTCGGGCACCTTCTCGGCTTTCGCCTCGACCTCGGCTACGAGCTTCTGGAAGTCCGCGCGGCCGCGGAGGGCATCGAAGTCCGGATCCTTCAGCTCGCTGGATGGAGTCCAGCCTGCCTTGACGAGAGCGGCGAGGGCGGCGACGGACTGGTCGGCGAACGCCTTCGCCTCGTCCGCCGTCACGCCGGACTTCGCGTCCGCGCCCAACCCGGCCAGCAACGCCAGGGTCCGTAGCCGGTCGAACTGAAACTGTGGTTGCAAGTGTGTAACCTTGGCCGCCAGTTCGAGTGCTCGCCGCAGGTCGGCGGCGGCTTCGGCAGGCTGCCCGGCACGGACTCGGATGGAGCCGCCGAAGACGTAGCTACAGAGGAGTTGCTCGGTGAAGTCGGTGCTTTGCGGGTCCGTCTCGAACAACTTCAGGCGGGTGGAGAGACCCGCTTCAAAAGCTGCGAACGACTCGGCGAATCGCTTTTGGCGGCCCAGCGACAGGCCGATATTATTGTTGAGTATGGCCAGCGCCAATTGGGAATAGGTGTTCCCGGGGTTGGCGGCAACCATCTTCTGCTGGATCGGCAACCCCTTGCGGTACGCCTCAAGGGCCTCGGTCGGTTTCCCCGTCCTCGAATGGTAGACGCCAACGCTGTTGTAGGCATTGGCCAGATCCTCCTGGAACTCGACGACGGACGGCTGTTCATCGACCAGTTGCTGCGCGATCCTGAATGCGGTGTTCATGGCCTCACGCCCCTGCGTTAGCTTTCCCGTATCCACCAGCCAAAAGCCCAGGTTGCCGTGGCACCAGCCCAGCCGCTGCCGGAGTTCGGTGTTGGTGGGATTGGCGGCAACCGCTTTTTGGTATATCGCGACTGCCTCGTAGCTCGCCTCCAATGTCTCCGACACCTTCCCGGCATTCGCGAGGACTAAGGTCAACGCGTTGTGGGTCATGGCCAGTTCCGACAGGAAGTCGGAGTTGGCGGGGTGCGCGGCAACCAACTTCTTCAGGATCGCCAGTGCCTTCCGGAATTCTTCCATCCCTTCCGTGTGTTTTCCCAAATCCAGGAGCGTGATGCCGAACCTTCGGAGGCCCCGTGCGTGCGTGAATCGAACCGCGTCGGTCGGGTCGACCGACTCCAGTCCCGCGGCGATGTCCCGTTGCTCCTCGAAGGCCCGCAATCCCCCCGCGTTGTCGCCCTGGTACACCAGCATACGCCCCAACTTTTCGAGGCTGCGGGCCACATCAAGCCGCGTCTCGACGTCCGCCTCGGGCTCGGCCGCCAGTTCCCGCCGAATGGCGAGTGCCTTGCGATGCAACTCCACCGCCTTGTTCGGGTCGCCGATCCGGTCCGTCAGCTCGGCGAGTTGGAAGTACCCTTTCGCCAGCGCCTTGCGGGACTTCGCGTCGGTCTGCCCGGCGAGCAACTTCTCCAGCTCCTCGTAGAACCGGGCGGCCTGCTCCAACAGCTTCTTCCGCAGCTCCTTGAACTCGGGGTTCTTGAGCAGGGCGTCCTCGCTGACGCCGGTGTGGAACGTCTCGACCGCCTTCACCGCCGTGTCGAACCGGGCCTGCACCTTCGCCTGCTCGGCGGCCAGCTCCTGGTTCCGCGCCTCGACCTTGGCCTGCTCGGCGGCCAGCTCGGCGTTGGCCCGCCGCTGCACCACCACCACCGCCGCCAGCCCGCCAACCACGGCCACGGCCAGCAGCGCCGCCCCGCCGGCCCACACCCGCCGCCGCTTCCGCCGCTCCGCCGCCCGCGCCTCCGCCGCCGCCCGCTCCCCCTCCACCCGCACCTTGTCCAGCTCGGCCCGCCGCGCCCGCTCGTCGGCCGCCGCCCGCAGCCCGGCCACCGCCCGCGCCACCTCCCCCCCGTCCGCCGGCCGGTCCGCCGGCTTCGCGGCCAGGCACCGCTTGCACAGCGCGACGAGGTCCGGGTCCGCCCCGCACGCGTCCAGCCGGGCGAAGCACTCGCCCACGTCCCCCCGCGCCGCCTTCACCCGCGTCGTCTCGGCGGTGTCGGCGGTGAACGGCGGCTTCCCCGTGAGGACGACCGCCAGGACCGCCCCCAGCCCGAACACGCCGCTCCGGGCGTCGACCTCCGCGGCCGCGGCGATCGCCTGCTCCGGGGGCATGAACGCCGGGGTGCCGAGAACGCTCCCGGCCTGGGTGAACGTCGCGTCCGTGTCCCGCAGCGACCCCACCTGGGTGGTGCCGACCGTCGCCTCCGGGTCCCCGCCCCCGGCCGCGTGTGCGCCCAGCACCTTGGCCAGCCCCCAGTCCATCACCTGCACCTCCCCGAACGCCCCGACCATCACGTTCGCCGGCTTCAGGTCGCGGTGGATCACGTCGTGCGAGTGCGCGTAGGCCAGCGCCTGGCACACCTGCTCGAACGCCGCCACGAACCGCCCGCGGTCGGCGGACGGGTCGGGGCGGGCCTTCAACAACTCTTCGAGGGTCTGCCCCTTGATGAGCTTCATGGCGAGGAACGGGCGGCCGTCGGGCAGGGTGCCGGCGTCGTGCACCGGCGGGATGGACGGGTGCTGCAACTGGCCGGTGATGCGGGCCTCGTCGGCGAACCGGACGGCCGCCCCGGACCCGGGACCGTACTTCTCGTGGAGGACCTTGACCGCCACGTCCCTGCCCAGGACGGTGTCGGTGGCCCGGTACACGACGCCCATGCCGCCGCGGTCGATCTCGGCCCCGAGGGTGTACCGCCCGGTGACGGCGGGTGGTGCCGAAGTGCCCGAGGCGGCGTGCGAATGGGGGTCAACCATCGAGCCGGTGGGCTGATCGGGAGCCGACATGCGGCACCTGCGGGCTGATACAAGAGCGGCGTTGGGACTGGTGAGAATGTATCAACCCGCCGGCCGCCCCGCCCGTCACTTCTTCCCCGCCGGCGGGGCGGCCTCGGGCACCTTCTCCGCCTTCGCCTCCACTTCGGCGAACAGCTTCTGGAAGTCCGCGCGGCTGCGGACCGCGTCGAAGTCCGGCTCCTTCAGGTCGTTGGGCCCGCCGCTCCAACCGATTCGGACGGCCTCGCGGAGCGAGGCGATGGACTGATCCGCGAACTTTGCCGCTTCGGCCTGCGTTACTCCGGACTTCGCGTCCCCTGCGAGTCCGGCCAGCAAGGTGAGCGCCTGCGACCGATCGAAGTGCATGTCGCCCTCCGTGATCGGTTCTTTTTCCCACAGCGCGAGGGTCCGCCGCAGGTCGGCGGCGGCTTCGGCGGAGCGCCCGGCGCGGGCGTACGCCCAGCCGCGGTATGCGAGGCCCTGGCCGAGGACGAAGGAGTAAGCCGGGATCGTGGGGTGGGCGTCGACCAGTTTCTGGTGGATAGCTAACCCGCGCTCGAACGCGGCGAAGGCTTCGGTGTACTGCTTCAATCGTGCGTGCTGCCGGCCGATATGGTTCGTGCCCCAGGCGAAGTCGCTCTGGAAACCGGGGACGGCGGGGTTGGCGTCCGCCAGCTTTTGCATGATGGCCTGCCCCGCCTGGAATTCCTTCAACGAGTCGGTGGGCTTCCCCATCCGCGACAGCGCCTGGCCCAGGTTGTAATGGCTGTAGGCCACGAGGGTCTGGTACTGCGTCACGGCGGGATGGGCGTCCGCCAGCTTCCGCTGAATGTCCAGCCCCTTGCGCCAGGTCGCGATCGCCTCCTCGTTCTTCCCCGTCGTCATCAGCGTCACGCCGGTGCCGAGGTGGCACATGGCCAAATACGACTGGACCAAGGTGTTGGCCGGGTGGGCGTCGGCCAGCTTCTGCATGATGGCCGTCGCCTTGCGATACGACTCCAGCCCGTCCGCTGCCGTGCCCGTTTCGGCCAGTGCTTGGCCGATGGACATGAGGACACCCGCCTGCAATTGAATGCCAAAAGTCGGGCCGTGGCCCGGTTGCGGGTATTGCCCCGCTTCCGGTAGTTTTTGGTAGACGGCCAACGCCTTCCGGAAGGCGTCCAGCGCCTCGGCTGGCTTCCCCGTAGCGGCTAGCACAAAGCCGATGCCGTTGTGCCCGTACCCGAGAAGCACGCGCACGGCGTCCGTCGGCGACTCCGCGTCCAGTACCGCCGCCAGGTCACGCACCTCCTGGAAGGCTGCCATAGCCGCCGCCATGTCACCGGTCCCTTGAAGCAGACTTCCCACCGCATGCAGGCTGCGGGCCACGTCGAGCCGGGTCTCCACATCCGCCCCAGGCACCGCCGCCAGTTCCCGGCGCAGGGCCAACGCCTTCTGATGGACTGCCAGCGCCTCCTTCATATCGCCGATCTTCTGCGTCAGCTCGGCGAGCTGAAAGTAACCCACTGCCAGCGTCTTCCGCGACTTCGGGTCGGTCTGTCCGGCCAACAGTTTGTCCAGCTCTTCGTAGAACCGGGCCGCCTCTTTCAGAAGCTTGGTTCGCAGCTCCTTGAACTCCGCGTTCTTGAGCAGCGCGTCCTCGCTGACGCCGGTGTGGAACGTCTCGATCGCCTTGACCGCCGTGTCGAACCGGGCCTGCACCTTCGCCTGCTCGTCGGCCAGCTCGGCGTTCTTGGCGGCCAGGTCGTCCCGCGCCCGCGTCGCGGCGACCGCCTGCCACGTGCTCACCGCCGTCCCCGCGGCCATGAGCACCAGCACCGCCGCCACCAGCCCTGCCACCGCCGGGTGGTGCCGGCACCAGCGGGCGAACCGCTCCGCCGGCCCGGCCCGCCGCGCCTTGATCGGCTCGTCGCTCACGAACCGCTGCAGGTCCTCCCCCATCTCGTCGGCCGACTGGTACCGCCGCTTCGGGTCCTTGTCGATCGCCTTCATGACGATCGTCTCCAGGTCCCGCGGGATCCGCGCGTCGTGGGACCGCGGGCTGACCGCCACCGTCTGCCGGATCAACTCGATCAGCCGCAGCCGGTCGCCGGAGGCGTAGGCCGCCTTCAGCGTCAGCAGCTCGTACAGCGTCATGCCCAGCGCGTACACGTCGGCCCGCACGTCGCACTGGCCGCGGAACCGCTCCGGCGACATGTACCGGATGGTGCCCAGGATGTCGCCGGTGTGCGTCATCCCGTCGTCGCCCGTCTTGGCCAGGCCGAAGTCGGCCACCCACACGTTCCCGGTGGTGTCCAGGATCAGGTTCCCCGGCTTGATGTCGCGGTGGATGATCCCCCGGCCGTGCGCGTAGGCCAGGGCCGACGCCGCTTGCACGCCGATCTGGGCGACGCTGCGGAAGTAGGCCCCGCGGTTGCTCGACGAGGTGGACAGTTCGGACTGGCCGGGCAGCATGGCCGACGACGGCGCGCTCCCCTCGTAGGCGGCGGTGGCGGCCGGGTCGTCCGGGCCCGCGGCGGCCAGGTCCTCACACTCGAACCGCCCGGCGGCCAGCGACACCGCCAGGCTCCGCTCCGCGGCTTTGTCCTCCTTCGCCGCCGCGGCCGTGCTCCGGGACCGCAGCCGCTTCAGGTCGGCGATCACCAGGTCGAGCCCCTGGCCGCGGATCAGCTGCATGGCGTAGTACAGGTGTTCGCCGTCCTGGCCGACGTCGAACACCGGCACGATGTTGGTGTGGTGCATGCGGGCCGCGGCCTTGGCCTCCCGCTGGAACCGCACCTGGGCCGACCCGTCCCCGGCGGCCGTTCGGGGGAGCAGCTTGAGGGCCACGCGGCGGCCCAGGGCCTGCTGCTCGGCCTCGTACACCACCCCCATCCCGCCGCGGCCGACCTCGCCCAGGATGCGGTAGTCCCCCACCTGGGTGAGCCGCTTCCCGTTGACCCGCACGGACTCGCCGCACGACCCCGAGACGTCGTCGGAGCCGGGCTTGAGGTCCTCGACCATCAGCACGGCCTCGAACACGTCGCGGATCTCCTCGGCCAGGGCGGGGTGCCGGTCGCAATACTCCTTGATGGTCGGCTTCTCGCCGCGCCTGCACCGGGCCAGGAACTCGTCGGCCAGCAGTTCGACCGGGCTGCGGGCGTCGCTGGGCGTTGACATGGCGCTATTTCCTATCCTGGTCGAAGAACCCGGGGGTGGACTTGAGCACGTCCCGCAGCCGCTTGAGGGCGCGGATGTGACGGTTGCTGACGGCCGACGGCTTGAGGTCGAGGACCTGGGCGGTCTCGTCGTTGGAGAGTTCCTCGAAGTGCCGCAGGGCGAGGATCTCGCGGTCGATCGGGTCGAGGGCGTTGACGGCCTCCTGGAGGAGTACCTGCATCTCGGCCCGCTGGACGGCCTGGGTGACGGACGTGAACCGGCCGAGCAGTTGGGCGGCGAGGGAGACGCTCGTGGCCTGGGGCATGGCCCCGCGGTGCAGCGACACCTCGCGGCCGGCGTCCCGCATCTGCGTGCCGAGGTGCTGCCGGTGGACCAGTTGCAGCCGCTGCCCGGTGAGGAAGCGGAGCCACAGGAAGAACGGCATGTCGGGCTTCTTCGCGTATTCCGCCGCCCGCGCCTGGAAGTCAAGGAACGCCTCCTGGAGCACGTCGTCGGAGTCGAGGCGGCCCTGCAGGCGGCGATCCAATCGCAGGCGGACGACGCGGCGGAGGCGGTCGCGGTACTGGTCCCAGAGCCGCCCGAGGACGTGCGGGTCGTTGCCGCCGTGGCGGATCAGTTCGATCGGGTCGTCGGTCTCCCTCGGTTCCATGGAAAGGTAACTACGCCGGCCGGCGAGCAGAACACTCGAAAAATGGGAATTTCACGGATTCGCGTTTGCAGGTCACTCCGTCGCCGGCGTCTTCTCGGCTTTTGCTCCACCTCCACGGATCGCTTCAGGAAGTCCGGCGGCCGCGGAATCACCCAGGAAGCCGGTCACATCGGACAGTCGGCCGAGTGTAACCACGGGGGACGGCGTGCCACACGATAGCTACGATGGGGCCATCAGCACCACCGCCGGACGGCTACGCTAGATCGACAGGGATTCGGCGATGCTGTTCGACTCCGTCCACGAGGACGGCCCACGCCGTTTCTACTCGCCGGCGGTGGTGATATTCGAAGAACAGGGCGAACCGATCGTCGCCCACTCGGGCGTGCAGGAACAGCCCATCGAGCGTATGCATTCCCGCTTCAGTGATGGTGTCAAACACGAACACCCCGCCGGGGTGAAGGTGACGAGCGACCGCCGCGAACACCCGTCCCAAATCCTGGCGGTCACGAACGTAGTTCAAAGAGTTGGACGCACACACGGCAGCATCAAACCGCCGCCCCAAGTCGAAATCGCGGAAGTCGCCTTGCTCGAAGCTGAGCCCGTCTCGCCCGCCGTACTGTTGACGGGCCTCGGCCAACATGTCGGAACTCCGGTCCACCCCCACGACAGTTGGAGCAGTGCCAACGAGAAGGGACGTGAGCCGCCCCGTGCCGCATGCCAGGTCGAGAACAGAGTCGAACGTCGAGGTTCGTTCGGTGGCAAGGAATGCGAGGTAGCCGGGATAATCGGGGACGATGTCGGAGGCGTGTGCGTCCCACAAGGTTGCCAGACCGCGGTACGGCGGCAGCGTCGGGGCGTCCTCGTCGTCGAACACCTCACGCAACTCCGGGTACGCGAGATCCCTGGCGTAAAACATGCCCGGCGGCAGATTCCGCATCGGTGCGGTCAGCCGGAGCTTTGCCCGCCACCGCCGCCACCGCTGTCGTAATTGACGGAACATCAATCCACCCACCTCACCACGTTCATCGTTCCCGCAAATCCCATGTCTCCCACCAGTGCCGGCCGCTTGTACTGCTCCGGCGAGCCGCCCGACTTCGCCAGCCGCTCGGCGTCCCATGCCGCCCACCGGCCGGCCGGGATGATCGCCGCTTTCAACATGCCCAGCCGCCCGCCCTGCCGCTTCGCCTCGTACTCGCTGTTCTGCTTCTGCAACTCCGCGTCGAACACGCTCAAGAACGCCCCCACCGCTTCGGTCGCGTCCGGCTCTTCAATGAACACGGCGTAGAACGGCTTCGCGTCGTCCCACACCGGGGCCACGCCGTAGGCGGTCGGGTGATAGCCGGTCGCCGCGGCGGTGCGCTCCATCGCCTGCGTCACGTGGTGCTCGCTCAACTTCTCGCCGGTCAGGTTGCTGAACCGATGCCCCTTGCCCAGGAACTCGACGAGCGGGGTGCGGCCGACGAACCCGGTGACCCGGATCAGATCGGAGATGTGATAGCGGTACAGCCCCGCCACGGTCGTCGGCACCAAGTAGTAACTGCCGCCGAGTGTCAGTTCGTGCGCGCCGAGTGCCACCGGCTGAGCGGAGTCGATTTCGGATTCGGGGATGAACTCGAAGTAGTGGCTCCAGATGTCGAGCACGCCGCTCGGGGTGCCGTTCTCGAACGGGATGGTGAACCGCCCCTCGCTGGCGATGAGTCCCAAATCCCGCACCGGCACGTCGCCGTAGAACTTCGGCAACTGCCGTAGGTACGGCCCCATGCTGCCGCCAGTCCAGGTGCCCACAAGCGTGGTGTCGTCCGGCCACACGTCGCGGGGAAACAGCCGACCAAGACGTTCGGCAGTGGCGCTCAGCAGCCGTGCGGCGGACGGATTCGGCGTCCACCGCACGGCCAGTGACAGCCGGATGTCAGCGGGCAGGTTCAGGTCGGCGTTCAGCGTGCCGTCGTGCAAGTCTTTCAGCAGCTTTTCCCGCTGCGAATCGAGGGTGCGGGCGATGGTGAGCAGGGTGCTCGGGTTGGCCGCGGTGAACAGCGACACCGGCTTGCCCAGCGCCGCCCGCACGGCGACGTAGTACCGGGCGAGCGGGTCCGAAATCTTCCCGCACTCCGGCGGCACGACGTACTGCCGGCGGGCGATCCGCCGCTGCACGAGGGCCGTGTACCCGCTCAGGTTGCCGCACGGGATGCCGGCGGCGGTGCGGAACTCGTCCGGGTCGCCGCCCATCTGAATGATGGGCCGCAGGGCCAGATCCCGCGGGCGGTGGTCGCGGTACGCCCGCAGCCCCCACATGCCCCACGCCCGTTTGTAGTCGGCCAGGTAGCGGTCGGTAACGGGGATGAACTTACGGGCGGCCGTGGTGCCGCTGGTGAGGGCGAACAGGCGAACCGTGTCGTCGGCGAGCAGGGCGTTCGTGTCGCCGGCCTTCACCCGCTCGATGTACGGGGCGAGCCGCTCATACGGGCCGACGGGCACTTGACGGCGGTAGTCGGCGATGGTGCGGATGTCGGCGAACCCGTGATCCACCCCGAACGTGGTGTTGGCCTGCCGCCGCACCGTGTTCAGTAACAGTTCGGTTTGCACCCGCTCGGGGTGTTCGCAGCTCCGGAGGAACCGACGGATGCGGGCGTGCAGCGGCAGCACCGCCACCCGCGCTGCCCGCACCATCAGGTATCGCAACAATGACATGCGGAGATTGTAAGCGGTGCTACTCTGCTTCGCTTTGACGTGGCTGGAATGTGAGCCGCCAGAAGACATTGACGGCAATGCCAACCAACACGCCACAGACAAGCGATACGAGCCGTATGCCCCAAACGTCTATCCAGTTCAGGAGAGAAATGATGTGCTCGATATCGCGGCTGTCGGGGTTGTCGTCTCTGGTCAGTTCGATTGGGTGCAATCGCCCTGATCCTGCGAACTCCAGCATGATTCCGGTGTTGGCGTGGTGAACGGTGCATGAACTTGGGCGTTGGCGCACAGGACTTGTCGCTGGACGCGGATTTCCGCAAACCCGTGGTACACCCGCCGCCC
>JANNQE010000708.1:0-4798 GCA_031441625.1 Planctomycetia bacterium | reverse complement strand
CACCTGCCGGGCATGGGACCCGACGCGGGGTGAGGGGCAGGGGGCGTGTGGAGTTCAAGAAGCGGGCTGTCTTCGCCCGGTTGGTTGGGCTGGTTGGGTGTCTGGCGCTCGCGGCGAACAGGGGGTGTGTTCGCCGCGAGCACCGCGAGCGCCAGACACTCATCCCACATACGGCACGACGAACGGCCACTCCTGACGCGGCTTCCCTTCCTTGAGAGGGTTCTGTTCGCCGGACGGAACCTCGCGGCCGGCGTGTCGTCGAGCGGACGCCCGCTACCACTTGGCGGCGAGCGCCTTCTCCTTGTCCGCGTACACCCGCAGGTTGAACAGGTTTTGCAGGTCGCCCATCATGTTCGCCAGTTCGGGGCGGGCGCGGCACAGGGCCATCGTGCCGCCGTTCGCCTTCAGCCAGCCACTCAGGTCGGCGAACAGACTCACCGCCGCCGACGACATCCGCCGCACGTTCTTCAGGTCGAGCAGCACCTTCAGGTTCCGCGTGTTCAGGTTCTCCTGAAACTCCTTCTTCAGGTGGGCCAGCTCGGCCGGCTCGACCAGGTACACGTCGTTGATGCGGACGATGGTGACCGCCCCGTCGCGGGCGATTCGCAACCGCCCCCGCACCACCCCCTTCATGGCCGACGCCTTGTTCAGGATGGCGTTCGCCGCCGCCGCCGCGGTGTCGTGCTCGGTCTCCACCCCCTTCATCGCCGCGTCGATTTCGTCGAACGCCGACGCCCGCGGCCCGGCGTCCTCGTCCAACGTCTTCAGCGCCCACTCCTCCAGGTCGCGCTGAGAGAGCTGCTTCTCGCTGAACGTGATGCGGAACTCGAGCGGGCCGGCGGCGATCACGTCGTTCTTGTGCAGCGGCCACTCCTCGCTGCTCGGCAACTCCGACCCGTTCACGGTGGTCGCCAGCCCGCTGCCCAGGTCGCGGACGAACACCTTCCGCCCGCGGGTGACGAACGCGCAGTGCTGCTCGCCCACCGTCGGGTGCTGCGCCCGCAGTTGGCACGTCTTGCCCGTGCCGATGACGAACAGGTCGACGGTGATGGGAATGGGCAGGCCGCGGTGCTTGCCCTTGGCCACGATCAGGTAGAATCGCATGTCGCCACCCCAGGCGGGAGAGTACGGGGGCCGGCAGGAAGAGTAAAATTCTGATGAAATCGTACCCCACGCGACGGACGCCCGCAAGCCGGCCCGCTACAACTGCCCGTTTCGTCACGTCTTGCCGGATCGGTCGTGCCGGATGTTAGAGGGAACACCATGCGAATCGTCATGATGGGCACCGGCACGTTCGCCGAGCCGACGTTCGAGGCACTGTTGCACGCCAAAGAAACGGTCGTGGGGTTGGTCACGCAGCCCGACCGCGACAGCGGGAACAAACGCGGCAGTACGCGGCAGACCGGGAAGGGGATGGCGACCATTGCCGCTGACAGCGGGGTGTCAGTGATTCAGCCTGAGAGCATCAACACCCCCGAAGGGTTGGCGGCGCTGAAGGCGTTTCAGCCGGACCTGCTGGTGGTGGCGGCCTACGGGCAAATCCTGAAGCCGGAGGTGATCGCGGCGGCCACGCACGGGGCGATCAACGTCCACGCCTCGCTGCTGCCGAAGTACCGTGGGGCGTCGCCCATCGCCCACGCCATCCTGAACGGCGAGACCCGCACCGGGGTGACGATCATCAACATCACGCCGGGGTTGGACGCCGGCGACATGCTGGCTCAGGAAGCGGTGGACATCGGGTCGGCGGAAACGACGGGCGAACTCGAAGCGCGGTTAGCCCCATTGGGCGCGCGGCTGTGTTTGGACGTGATCCAGCGCATGAAGGCCGGGCCGGTGAGCGGCACGAAGCAAGACCCCACGCTCGTGACGAAAGCGCCGAAGATGAAGAAGGAACACGGGCTGATCGACTGGACGCAACCCGCGGAGAAGATCGCCTGGCATGTGCGTGCGATGCAGCCGTCGCCGACGCCGTACACCTTCTTCCACCGGCCGGGCAAAGAGCCGATGCGGGTGATTATCACGAAGGCGTGGTGGGGCGCGTTCGCACGCATCGATCCCGGCCACCAGACCACTCCAGCAGGGAGGCTGTGGGTAAGATTCGACGCGGCTACACCGTCCCTGATGGTAACTTGTCTTGGGGCATCGTTCTTGGAGGTGGTCGAACTCCTACCGGCCGGGAAGAAGCGGATGACGGCCGAAGAGTTCCTCCGCGGGCACCCGATCCAGGACGGCGACCGCTTCGGGCCAGAAGTGCTGGTGTGATATACTTCCCCGACGCCGCCCGGAGGAACCGACCATGACCCCGACCATCGACGCCCCGACCATCGACCTCGCCCCGATCCTGGCGCTGTCGGTCGCGCAACGGATGCAGGTGGTGCAGGCCATCTGGGACAGCCTGCCCGATGACCCGGAAGGGCTGGGCCTGTCCGACGAGCTGAAGGCCGAACTCGACCGGCGGCGGGAAAAGGCCCGTGCCAACCCGAACGGCGGTGTACCGGCGGAGCAGGTGATCGCCGCCGCCCGTGCGCGGAGTGCCGCCCGGTGGCAGTCATGAGCCTGCCGGTCATCTTGGAGGACGATGCCCAGGCGGAATTGGACGAAGCGTTCGACTGGTACGACGCTCGAAGCGCCGAACGGGCGGCAGAGTTCGCCACCTCGTTAGAAGCCGTGTTCACCCGCATCGGAGCACAGCCCCGCGCTCATGCCGTCGTCCACAAGGACGTTCGGCGGGCGCTCGTTCAGGGCTTCCCCTACTGCGTGTACTACTTCGAAGAACCGCAACAAGTTGTGGTCATGTCCGTGTTCCACACCAGCCGCGACCCGGCAATCTGGCAAGGCCGCCGCTGACCACCGCCCGTGTCGTCCCGCTTCAGGTCGGTGCGAGAATGATTGGATGCCCCAACTACGTGGAGTGATGCGATGACCACGACCACTGAGCTGCCGGTCGATCTGGCCCCGATCCTCGCCCTCTCCGCCGATGATCGGGTGCTCATCGGGCACATCATCCTGGACAGCGTGACCGCTGAAGCGGAGGAGGCTGAACTGCCGGAGGCGTTCAAGGCGGAACTGCGGCGGCGGGTGGCCGAACACGAAGCCGACCCGAGTACGGCCATCCCCTGGGAGGTGGTGAAGGCCGAGATCCTCGGCCGGGGGAAGCCATGAGCCTGCCGGTGGATTTCCGCCCCGAGGCCCGCGACGAACTCCGCGACGGGTTCGACTGGTACGAAGGGCAACGGGCCGGTGCCGGGATACGGTTCATGGCAGCGGTTCAGGCGGCGATCAACCACTTGGCCGCATTCCCACTGGTCGGACGAGTCATGCTCGACGACATCCGCCGGGTGTTGGTGAAGAAGTACCCGTACGCCATCTTCTACCGCGAAGAGCCGCATCGTGTGGTCGTCATCTCCGTCTTCCACACCAGCCGCGACCCGGCCGTCTGGCAAGGCCGTCGTTGACCGCAGTTACCCGTCGGCCCGCACGTCCACGCTCACCGTCACCGTGTGTTTGCCGCCACCCAAAATCACACCTTTCAACGGACTCACGTCGTCGTAGTCGCGGCCCCACGCCAGCAGCACGTGCCGGTCGTGCGGGATCTGGTCGTTCGTCGGGTCGAAGTCCACCCAGCCGGCGTCGCCACAAAACACGCTCACCCAGGCGTGCGTGGCGTCCGCGCCCACCAGCCGCGGCTTGCCCGGCGGGGGCACGGTGGACAGGTAGCCGCTCACGTACCGGGCGGCCAGCCCGAGCGAACGCAGACACGCCAGTAGCAAGTGTGCGAAGTCCTGGCACACCCCGCGGCGGTTCTCGAACACCTCGCCCACGGGGGTGGAGACGGTCGTCGCCCGCGGGTCGTACTGGAAGCCGGTGTGAATGCGGTGGACCAACTCGCTCGCCGCTTGCACCATCGGCCGGCCGGGGGTGAACGAGTCGGCGGCGAACGCGGCGTACTTCGGGTCGGCGGCGGCGAACCGCGAGTCGAACGTGAACTGGTAGGCGTCCAGCCAGGCGGGCGAGTGGTCGAGCGGCAGACGGTCGCGGACCGCCTCCCACGGGGTGAAGTCGGCCGGCGGCAGCGGGGGGAACACGGTCACGCGGTGGCGGGCCGTCACTTTCAACTGCCGGTGCGGCTCCTGAATGGTGAAGTGGTGGGCCGGGTTGCCGAAGTAGTCGGTGCGCTCCTCGCGGACGGCCGGCTCGGGCGAGATGGCGAGTGTGGACGGGTCGGCCCGCTGGCGGTCGCTCGGGCGGACCGACAGGTGCGCCACGTTCTGGCAGAGCGACACCGCCTCGGTGTACGCGTAGGTGGTGACGTGCGTGATGGTGTATCGCGTCATGGTCGGCCGGTCGCCCCGGAGGGCGGCCCGTGATCCTCGTCGTCGGGTCGAGTGTTCGCGGCACCCGCTGGTGGTAGAATAGTCCCGTCCGATGAGGTGCCGCCGATGTCCACCCCCGCCGCCGTCGAGTACGTCCGCGAGTTGCCGCCCGACGACCAGGAGGCGGTGCTCATGTTCCTGTTGAAAGAACTGATCCGCCTGAACGGCGGGAACGGGCTGATCCCGTTCTCGTTCGCCAGCGAGCAGATGGGGTATTATGTGCCCCAGAAGGCGGCGGAGCATCTGTACGAGCAATCCGCGCCAAAGTTGACTCCGGAGCGGGAGGCGGAGATCCAGCGGGTGATCGACCACCCCGGCAAGACGTTCACCCTGGAGGAGGTGTTGGCATCGGTGCGGGAGGAGGACGCCGCACATGTTATCTACGAGCAGCCCCGAAGGGGCGACGGGGAATAGCCAGGGGTGGA
>JANNQE010000707.1:0-4228 GCA_031441625.1 Planctomycetia bacterium | reverse complement strand
CGCCCCTTCGGGGAGAGGACCAGCCCGCTCACGCGGGCCGCTCGCCTTCGGACTCATCCGAAGGGGCGGCGATGTTTACCCAACTGATCACCATCTTCAAGATCCCCGAGCTGCGGCGGAAGATCTTCATCACCCTGGCGTTCCTGGCCGTCTACCGCATCGGGTACTACGTGCCGCTGCCCATGATCGACCAGGTGAAACTGGCCGAGACCATGCAACGGCAGCAGAGCGGCGGGCTGGGCCAGGTGCTCAACTTCGTCGGCCTGTTCTCCGGCGGCAACCTGAACAACTCGGTCATCTTCTCGCTCGGCATCATGCCGTACATCTCGGCGTCCATCATCATGCAGTTGCTCTCGTCCGGCATCCTGCCGGCGCTCGAGCGGCTGATGAAGGAGGGCGCGGCCGGACAGAAGAAGATCAACGAGTTCACCCGCTACCTGACCGTGCCCATCTGCCTCATCCAGGGGTGGCTCATCTTCCAGTCGTTCACCAGCGGGGAGGGCGGGGGGGCCGGGTACAGTCAGATGAACTCGAACACCGGCACCATGATCTACTTCGGCATCGCGGCCGTACTCATGATGACCGCCGGCACCCTGTTCCTCATGTGGCTGGGCGAGCAGATCGACGAGTACGGTATCGGCAACGGCATCTCGCTCATCATCATGGCCGGCATCATCAGCCGCCTGCCCAGCGCCATCGGCGAACTCGTCTTCGACCCGGCCACCGGCGCGCTCAAGCCGTCCCTCTTCACCCTCGGCAGCGAGGGCGGCGAGGTGGGCCTGGAGAAGATCCTGGTGCTGGCGCTGCTGTTCGTCGGCGTGATCGTCGGCGTGATCGCCATCACCAAGGCGCAGCGGCGGATCCCCATGCAGAGCGCCAAGCACGTCCGCGGGCGGCGGCAGGTGGGCGGGGGCAAGAACTTCCTGCCCATGAAGCTGAACACCGCCGGCGTCATGCCCGTCATCTTCGCCAGCACCCTGCTCATCCTGCCCGGCTTTCTCCTCCGCATCCTGGCCCAGACGTTCAACTGGGAGTGGGCGTCCAGCGCCATGCACCTGTTCGAGCGGGGCGACGGGTGGATTTACAACGTCTTCTACGTCGGGCTGATCTTCGTGTTCAGCTACTTCTGGGTGGCGGTCATGTTCAACCCCAAAGAGGTGTCCGAGAACCTCCGCGAGAGCGGCAGTTTCATCCCCGGCTACCGCCCCGGTAAGAGCACGGCCGACTACCTGGAGCGGGTGCTCATGCGGGTGACGTTCGTCGGGGCCGCCTTCCTGGGAGTCATCGCCGTCATCCCCAGCCTGGTGCAGAAGGGAATGAGCATGTCGCCCGTCATCGCCCAGTTCTTCGGCGGGACCAGCCTCCTCATCGTCGTCAGCGTGGCGTTGGACCTGGTGCAGAAGATCAACACCCACCTGGTCATGCGGAACTACACCGGCCTGACCGACGAGTGAGCCGATGGGTGGGTACTCGATCTCGCCGGGGTCACAGACCCCGGCGAGTGCCGCCACCACGCCCCGCGGGGGTGGCACCTCTTCCGCCCCGCAGAGCGTGGCGGCGACACTCGCGGACGGTCATCGCGCCCGGTCGATCACCTTCGTGCTCTGCTCCTCGCTCATCGCCTTCGTCGTGTGGTCGGCGAGCAACTCCACCCGCACGCGGGCGTCACCCGCCTTCGCCCCTTCCACCTCGATGGTGAATGTCGCGCTGCCGCCGGCCGGGATCTCTTTCACCACCGGGAAGAACAGCTTCGCCCCCTCCGGCTTCACCGCCTCGCGGTTCGCCCCGCTGCCCTTCACGTTCGCGTACTCGTCCGGCACGAACGCCGTCACCTTCACGTTCTTCGCCGCCCCGCTGCCCTGGTTCTTGACGGTGATTCTGTAGCCCGCCCGCCGGCCGACTGGCACCGACTCGGCCGGGTCGGCTAACTCCAGCAGGAGCGCCGGCTGGCCCTGAATGGTCACGGTCGCGTCCGCCTTCACCGTGTTCAGTGCGGCTTGCCCGTCGCCGCTCGCGGCGGTCACGCTGATCGCCCCGCGGTCGAGCGTGCGCTCGGCGCGGGTGTTCAACTTCAGCACCTTGCTGGTGCCGGGCGGGATGTCGCCAAGCCGCCACACGGCCGCACTCGTGCCGGTGAGCGTGCCGTTGTCGCTCGCCTGCTTCGCGCTCAGCGCCCCGGGCAGCGACGCACGCACCGTCACGTTCGGCACGGTGATGTCGCCGCGGTTGGCGATGCCGATCTCGTACAGCCCGTCGCCGCCGGGGGTCAGCCGCTCCGGGCCGACGACGGTGGCGACCAACTCCATCTTCCGCACATCCACTTCGGTCTGCTGCTCGTCGGCCAACTCGCCCGACCGCACCCGCGCCAGCACGCGATACTTCCCCTGCTTGCGGGCGATGAGCGGCACCGTGATCACCCGCGATTCGCCGGCCGGCACCACGCCGACGGCCGCTTCCACCTGCTCCTGTCCGGTGTCGTGTTCGAGGCCGCTGCCGAACGTGACGAACGCGGTGGCGGTGTCGATTGGCACGGTGCCGGTGTTCGTGACGGTCAGCCGCACCGGCACCCGCTCGCCGACCAGCGCCGAGTAGCCCGGCTCGGCTGACAGCTTGAGCGAGGCGCTGCCGGCGGTGACGTTCGCACTCTTGCGGGACTCCAACCCGTCGCTCGTGGCGGCGGACGCGGCCAGTGTGAACGACCCCTTCTCGGTGGCCCGCACGGGGATTTTGATCTCGTGCTTCGCCCCCGGAGCGAGCGCGGGCAGACTCCACTGCTTCATGAACTGGTCCACCTTCACGTCCGGGCTGGGGGTCGCGCCGCCCACGTCCAGCCCCTGTTGAAACCACGCCGTCACCGTGCCCGCCGACCCTTCCACCTTGCCCGTGTTCGTCGTCACCAGCGTGACGGTGCTGTCGCGGTTGATGGCCACCGTCTTCGGCGCGAGCAGATCCAGTTGAAGGGTGGGTGCGACCCACTCGACGGTCGTCTTCGAACGCCCGACCACCTTCGCCGTCTTGTTCGGGTCGTCGTCGGGCCGCAGGATTTCGATGGAAATGTCCGACTTGCCGGGGCGGATGTTCTCCGGCTGTTGCGTCACCTTGACCGCCGCCGAGCCGTCGCTGTCGGCCGGGATTTCCAGGTAATCCTGGCCCGCCCGCGCGCCGACCATCCCCCGCGGGGGGAGGAAATCGACCGGCACGCCGCCGGACTGCCGGTACCGCACCCGCAGGTCGGACGGGTTCACGCCCTCCTTCGCCGCGATGGTGCTGATGGCCGTGCTCAGTGCCGCCTGCCCGCCGAACCGGGCGGTGGTGGGTTGCGGGAACTCGAAGTTGCTCGCGTCGCCCCAGTTCACCCGCACGCTTTTCCGCCCCTTGTCCCAGTCGAACACGCCGGGCGCGTAGGCCGTCACCACCGTCTCACCCGGCACGGCGGACGACACCACGCACCACGTCTGTCCCGGCGCGACGGTCACGTCGTCGGCCGTGCTGGTGGTCCCGCAGTTGAGGGTGTGTTCGAGGAAGTCGGTGTAACTGACGGCGTACTTGTTGCTCACCTTGTACCCGCGGCCGGCCGTCCACCCGGACTCGTCCACTTCCACGATGCTGCCGGGGCCTTCGATCATCCACTCGACCCGCCGGCCGCGGCGGGGCGTGCCGTCGGCGTCGTACACGGTGGCGACGAGGATCTGGTTCGCGCCGGGCTTGTTGCTGCTCTGCGGCGGCGTCACTTCCAGGCGGACGGCCTTCGGGTCGAAGTCTTTGAAGTAGCTGCTGCCGGGCGGCTTGGCGTGCGTCTGGATGACGTCGCCGGGCGGGATCCAGTGGGGGAAGTAGCCGGGGTTGTGCGCGCCGCCGAGGCAGCCGACGGCGAGGGCCAGCGGCAGCACGGCGAGCAGTCGCAACACGAACCGGGGCATACGTCCGCACTCCGGGCAGGGGCGGCGGTATAGACGGGCGGTCTGGGGGGAGCAACCCCGGTTTGAGTGGCGGATGGTTCTTTCCACCTCCCCCCACCCTTCCGTGGAACCATGTCCCATTCGTGGAAGATCCCATACCAACCAAGCACTTACGGCGAAACCGCCCGCCACACGGGGACGAAAACCATCCCCCGCACCGCCCCCGACCCCGATCCGCAGTGACCCTGAGTAGGGGGAGTCATCCACGGCCGTTCCGAGTTCCATCTGGAGGCGAACGGCGCGACGTGAGTCCGCCGGTGTTATCGAAT
>JANNQE010000706.1:0-4571 GCA_031441625.1 Planctomycetia bacterium | reverse complement strand
CGCCTGCGGCCCCGCCCCCGCGGGGCGGCAACACCGGGTCCGCCCCGCGGCACTTACCGGCCGGGTAGGATGGTGCCGCCGGTCGAGTCGGTCAGTTCGACCACCCCGGTCAGGCTGTTGTAGATGAACTTCTTCGCCCGGGTGGACTGCTGCTGGTTGACCGACCGCTTGTTCGAGGACATCGACGCCATGCGGCCGAGGCCGGCTTCGAGCGTCACGCGGGTGCCGTCGAACACGATCTTGTCGCCCAGCCCGGTGCGGGTGTCGTCGCGGAACTCGGCGTTCCCCAGGGCGGTCAGCCGCTGGTCCGGCTCGGAGTCCTTTTTCGCCTTCGACGACGACACCACCAGCTTGTCCTCACTCCGCAGCAGTTCCGACCGCACCGGCAGGGTGTGCGGTTCGAGCGGCAACAGCAGCTCCGTCGTCGGCGTGCGGAGTGCCACCCCGCCCTTGTCGAACGTCGCCTCCTGATACATCCCGTTCCCCTGGTCGATGGCCGTCATGGTGTTCTGGAACGACACCAGCGTCAGCTTCATCTCGCCGGCGCCGTCCTTCTTCGCCGTCGTGCCGGTCCGGCCGGTCGCCTCGTCCGCCTTGTGCGGCTGAAGCAGCCGCAGCTCGCCCGGCCCGGTGGCGAACAGCTTCTGCTCCTTCGCCGCGTTGTCGAAGTCCATCTGCCGGGCGGTCAGCATCCGCGCCTTCAGCGTCTTGCCGGTCGGGGCGGTGGTCAACTCCTGGAAGATGACGTACCGGTCCTCGGCCTTCGTCGCGGCCGGGTCGGGCACGGCCACGGCCGACTTCACCTTCGGACTGGGCTCGTCCGCCCGCCGGTTGGCCGCGTTGCGGTCGGTCCGGCGGGTCTGGTTGAAGTAGACCGGGCGGTCGAGCGTCAGGTCGAGCTGGTGGCACCACAGGAGCGTTTTCGTGGTGGCGGTGTTGAGCGGGCCGGCGTCGCGGGGGGCGGGCAGCACCTCCCGCTGGGCCACCCGCACGATTTCCGCCGGCGCGGGGGCGGCGGCCCGCGGCGTGTCCCCGTCGGCTTTCTGTTGCACCGTCACCCCGCCGACGAACACGGCGAACGCCTTCGCCCCCTCGAACCGCATCCGCTCGGACCAGTCCACGACCAGTTCCGACGGCGAACTCAACTCGTTCCCGGCCACGTCGGACGTGGTGAGCGACCGCAGCTTGCCGCGGCCGGCCACGCTCGCCGTGTTGTTCGGCTGGTCGATGACCACCACCGGCCCCCACATGGTGGTGTCCTCGAACGACACCTTCGCCAGCTTCGCCTTCGCGTCCAGCACCGACACCGTGAGCACGCTGCCCCCGCCGCCGGGCGTGTTCGTCACGATCAGCTTGTCCCCGGTCGCGTCCATGCCGTTCTTCGGCCTGGCCGGGTCGTTCGGGTCGGGGTCCTGGTGGGCGACGACGTTCTCGTCGCACCGCGCCTTCAGCAGCTCGTACTTGGTCTTCGGCGTGGCGGGCTTGGCCGGCGGCTCGACTCCTGGGGCGAGCGGTGCCAGCGGTTCGGGGTAACGGCCGAGCCACGCCTCGACGGTGTCCGCTTGCAGGTACATCGGGTTCGGGATCGGCACCGGCACCGGGGCCGCGGGCTTGGCCGGGTCCGCGACCGGTACCGGCTTCGGCAGCGGCGTCGAATCGACGAGGGGCACGACCGGCGCGGGCTTCGGGGCCACGGGCACCGGGGCGGGGGCGACCACCTTCGGCGGGGCGATGTCGTCGAACCAGGCGGTCAGCTTGTTCGTCTTGCGGATGACCAGTTCGGTCGAGTCCAGGTGGACGTCGGTGGTGGCGACCAGTTGTTCGGGGGTGGCCCCGCTGGTGGTCGTCTGGCGGGCGGCGGTCGGGTCGGCCGGACGGTTCGACACCCACAGTTTGATGTCGGCGGCCCGCAGGCTGAAGTTGTTCGCCGCGTCCACGAACGCCGCGTCCTCCTGGAATTTGAGCAAATCCAGCACCTTCCCGCCCTTGCCGTAGGGCACCTTCTCGTGGTCCAGCCGCTTGCCCCACTGGGCGACCGACGACTTGACGGCTTTCGTGTCCGGGTCGCGGTCGATCAGTTCCAGGCGGCCGGGGCCGGTCACGCTCGCGGTCGTCTGCCGCCGCGGGTCGGGCGTGCCGGGGGGCGGGTCTTGCCCGACGAGGGTGACGACGGCCGCGGTAGTGGCGTCGCCGGCGGTCAGCTTGCTGCCGGCCTGCTTGGCCACCACGGGCACTTCGGTGGTGCCGTGCAGCACCGTCACCGTGCGGTTCGCCTTGCGGTCCTGCGTGTGAACCAGCTTGACGCACGACGCCTCCAACCCCTCCGCCTGCGCGGACAGCGTGACCATCGGCCCGCTGGCCGTGATCTGCCGCACCACCAGCCCGCCGCCGTCCACCACCGGGTTGCTGCCGGGCGGGGGGGCCTTGCCCTTGTCCGGGTCGCTCAGGTCGAGTTCCAACCGCGTGCAGATGAGGTCGTCGGTCTGGTTTCGGGCGTTCAGGCGGGTGACGACGACGAAGTTCTGCCCGCCGTCCGGGGCGATGGCCGCCGCGTCGAACACGGCCAGGCTCTTCTCCAGGTCGTACAGGAACGCGCCGGGGGTGCTCACCACCAACAGCGAGCGGTGCTCGTGGCGGTCGGCCACGGTGCCGCCGTCGATCAGCCCGCCGCCGACGGCGGCGAGGGCGAGGGGCGGGTCGGCGTTCGGCGACGGCGGGCGGGCGGGTGACGCGCTGGCCGGTTGGGGCGGACCGCTCGGCTGGCCGGGGAGGCCGGCGTTGCCGTCCGTCCACAGACACACAAGCACCCCCTCGCCGAGGGTGATGTCGTGGACGCCGGAGAACGAGTTCGGCTGCTTGGGGGCGTTCGGGTCGCGCTTGCCCGGTGCCAGCCGCACGCTCATGCCGCGGCCGACGGCGGTCGGCGGGGGCAGGGTGCGGCCGGACAGGATGTCGGACACGGCGTCGAACCGCCGCAGGTCGTCGGCGTACCGCCGCGGGTCGTCGGCCGACACCACCGCCGCGATCGGCGGGATCGGCTCCGGCTGTTGCAACAGCTCACCCACCGCGCTCCGCGGGGTGGCCGGGTCGGGCAGGCGGGCCAGTGCGGCCTCGCGCGATCGCACCCGCCGGGGCAGGTTGCGGCGGTCGAACACCTCCACCGACGCGGGCGTCCAGATGTGTTTGGTGTCGGGCGACTCCGCGATGCCATCGTTCGGCAGTTGGACGAACAGCGGGCCGACGGTGCGGAGCACCAGGTGGTCGGCCGGGTCGGGCGACTTGCGGTTGTTGGTCAGCCAGATGCGGCCCTGGCGGGGGTCGCGGCGGGTCTCGGCCAGGGCCTTCGGGTCGTCGTCCGGCTCGCTCTCCAGTTCCAGGCGGACCATCTTGGCCGTGGTCATGTCCTCGATGCGGCTGATCGGCTTGTCGAACTCGATGGTCGCGCGGTCGGCGTGGATGGTGGTCGCCTCCGCCTGCTCGCCCGCCCGCACCTTGGCGTTCCGCGCGCCGAACAGGGCGACGCTCACCGGCGACACCACCACCCGCGGGGTGCCGTTGGTGACGGGCGAGCCGATGGCCATCACGCCGTTGCGATCCACAATGGGCAGGCGGTGCTTGTACACCCGCACGTCGGAGCTGGCTTCCGGGCTGTTCTCGCCGAACGCGATCTGCAACTGGCGGGCGGTGGTCGAGACGGGCTTCTCGACCACCTCGGTGCCCTTCCCGCGGACCAGATACTTGTCCGGGAGCACGGGCAGGCCGTCGAACCCGCCGAGGAAGAATTGGTACACGACGAACGCGGCGACGAGCACCACTACGCCCAAGAGCAGCAGCCCGACCCGTCGCGGCGTCCACACGGTTCAGCCCTCGGAACTGGTTCCCCTCTCCCCGCTGGGGAGAGGGGTAGGGGTGTGGGGGAACGGAGTTCAACCACCCTCGGCGTAACGCCCGACGATTCCTTCCCACTCGCCCCGCAGTTTCAGCACCCACTCGACCGCTTCCCGCACCGCCCCGGCCCCGCCGACGGCCGTGGTCGTGTAGTCCGCCACCGCCCGCACTTCCGCGCACGCGTCGGCCACCGCCACCCGCAGCCCGCACCGTCGCAGCACGGGCAGGTCGGGCAAGTCGTCGCCGACCGCCACGGTCTGCTCGGCGGACACGCCGTGCCACGCCAGCACTTCCTCGAGCGCCGGCACCTTCTGTTCCCGCCCCTGCAACACCGGGGCCAAACCCAACTCCGCCGCCCGCCGTTCGACCGCCTTCGACCGCCGGCCGGAGATGACGGCCGCGTGCAGGCCGAGCGACCGCCAGATTTTCAGGCCGGAGCCGTCCCGCACGTGGAACCGCTTCACCTCGTCGCCGGCGTCGGTGTACACCACGCGACCGTCGGTCAGCACCCCGTCCACGTCGAGCACGAGCAGGCGGACGCCCGCCGCCCGCAGGGTGATTGTATCCACGGGGGGCCTCCGAAAGTGGAACCGGGGACGGAGTGTCCCGGTGGAAAGCAACACACCCGGGCACAACGGTACCCGTTGCACGAGCCGGAGCACCCGCGGCGGGGCGACCACCAC
>JANNQE010000705.1:0-2777 GCA_031441625.1 Planctomycetia bacterium | reverse complement strand
GGTTCCGATCCCGCTCTCGGCGAGAGCGGGCCACCCTACCGGACGCCGGCCGCCAGTTCCTTCGCCTTCGCCACCGCGTCGTCGATCTTGCTCGCGTCCTTGCCGCCGGCCTGCGCCATGTCGGGTTTGCCGCCGCCGCTGCCGCCGACCACCGCGGCCACCTGCTTCACGATGTCGCCGGCCTTCAGCCCCTTCTTCACCAGGTCGGGCGTGAGCGCGACCAGCACCGGCACCTTGCCGTCGTCCTCCCACACGAAACACACGAACGCCGACGGCACCTTCTGCCGGACCCGGTTCGCCTGCTCCCGCACCTGCTCGCCGGTGCCGCCCGCCAGCCGGCCGACCACGATCTTGGTCCCGTTCCGCTCAGTCGCCTCCGCTAGCAGCGCGTCCACCGCGGCGCCGAGGTCAGCCGCCGCGGCCTTGGCCAGCTTCGCCTTCGCCTGCTTCAGCTCCTCTTGCAGCGCGTCCACCCGCGTGCCGAGTTCCTCCGGCTTGCACTGGAAGCGGGCGGCGAGGTCGTCCACCGCCGCCGTGATCTTCGCCAGGCTCTCCGCCGCCACCCGGCCCGTCACCGCGGTGATGCGGCGGATGCCCTTCGCCACCGCCTCTTGCGAAGCGATCTTGAAGTAGCCGATGGTGCCGGTGCGCGAGACGTGCGTGCCGCCGCAGAACTCGACCGAATCATCCGCCGTGGCCTGCTCAGGAGTCTCCGGCCCGATGAGCACCACCCGCACCGGGTCGGGGTACTTCTCGCCGAACACCGCCCGCACGCCGGCGATCTGCTTCGCCTGTTCGAGTGGCATGACGGTCGCCCTCACCGGCAAATCGCGGCCGACAAGCTGGTTCACGCGGGCCTCGATGTGCCGAAGTTCTTCGGGCGAAATCGGCTTGTCGTGGCTGAAGTCGAACCGCGTCTTGTCCTCGTCCACCAGCGAACCCTTCTGTTCGACGTGCGAGCCGAGGCTCATCCGCAGGGCCAGGTTCAGCAGGTGTGTGGCGGTGTGGTTCCGCATGATGTCGATGCGGCGGAAGGTGGACTGCGTCAGTTCGACCGTGTCGCCGACGGCCAACTCGCCGCTCAGCACCACGCCGAGGTGCAACACCGCGTCGCCCAGCCGCACGGTGTTGTCCACGCGGAACTCGACCCCACCCGTTTCCGGCTTGTCGATGACGCCGGTGTCGCCCACCTGCCCGCCCTGCTCGGCGTAGAAGTTGGTGCGGTCCAGCAGCAGCCCGACGGTGTCGCCGGGCACCAGCGTGCCGGTCTTCACCACCGCGTTGTCCTTCACCCAGCCGACCACCTTCGCCGTGATGACCGCCGAGTCGTACTTCGGCGAATCGTCCGTCTTCGGCAACTCGCCCTGCACGGCCGAGATGACCAGCCCCTTCCCGCCGGCGTCCGACTTCTTGATGAACTCTTCCCAGAGCCGCTTGTACTCGGCCTCGTCTACGCTCAGCCCTTGCTCCTGGGCGATCTGCCGCGTGATGCCGATGTCCAGCCCGTAGGTGGTGTGCAGGTCGAACGCATCCTTGCCGCTCACCACCATGCGGTTGACCGCCGCGTTCTCGGCCGCCTTCTCGAACAGTTTCAGCCCCCTGTCGAGCGTCCGCAGGAAGCCGCGTTCCTCCTCGTAGATCACCTCACGAACCTTTTCCGGGTTCTTGGTCAACTCCGGGAACGCCGACCACATCTGAGCCACGACTGTCTCTACCAGCTTGTGAAGGAACGGCTCCTTCAGCCCCAGCACCTGCCAGCCGTAGCGGGAAGCCCGGCGGAGGATGCTCCGAATCACCGCGTTGCGGCCCTTGTTGCCGGGGTTCGCGCCGTCGGTGATGGCGAACGTGAGCGTGCGGATGTGGTCGCCGATCACGCGGTATGCGGTGTCGGTCAGGTCGTCGAGTTTGCCGCCGTAAGGCTTCGCCCCCGTCACCTTCTGAATGGCGTCGAAGATGGGGGCGAACACGTCGGTGTCGTAGTTGCTCGGCACGCCGTTGATGACGGCCACGATCCGCTCGAAGCCCATGCCCGTATCGACGTGCTTCGCCGGCAGCGGGGTCAGGCTCTGGTCTTCGATGCGGTTGAACTGGATGAACACGTTGTTCCAGATCTCGATGCATTGATCGGACCCGCCGTTCACCAGTTTCGCCCCGCTCTTGTCGGGCGTGCGGTCGAAGTGGATCTCGGTACACGGCCCGCACGGGCCGGTCGCGCCCATCTCCCAGAAGTTGTCCTTCTTGTTCCCCAGGTGTATGTGCCCGTCCAGCACGCCGACCGATTTCCAGATCTCTGCCGCTTCGTCGTCGCGGGGAATGCCGTTCGCCGGGTCTCCTTCGAACACGGTGACGTGCAGCCGCGTTTTGTCGAGCTTCCACACCTCGGTGAGCAGCTCCCACGCCCAGGTGATGGCGTCCTTCTTGAAGTAGTCGCCGAAGCTCCAGTTGCCGAGCATCTCGAAGAACGTGTGGTGGTAGGTGTCCTTGCCCACGTCGTCGAGGTCGTTGTGCTTGCCGCCGGCGCGGATGCACTTCTGCGTGTTCGCCACCCGCACGCTCTTCGGCCTCTCGGTGCCGAGGAAGTACGGCTTGAACTGGTTCATGCCGGCGTTGGCGAACAGCAGGGTCGGGTCGTCGTGCGGCACCACCGGGCTGCTGGCAACGAAGGCGTGCCCGCACTTCTTCACGAAGAAGTCGATGAACTGCTGGCGGATTTCGCTCGACGACGGCATGGCGGCCTCAGGCGATCAGTAGGGTGGTCCGCCCTCGCCGAGGGCGGG
>JANNQE010000704.1:0-4206 GCA_031441625.1 Planctomycetia bacterium | reverse complement strand
TCGGTCGCGAAGCACTGGAATGCGGCCCCCACACCGTTCGTGGGGGGCGGCCAGCGGGCCGCCTGGCGGAAGAGGCAGCGAGAGCGACGGCACGCCGTGGGCGGATCCGGGGCCTTCACGCGACAGCCGATCCGACGACGGCGGTATGGCGACGGGCGAGGCAAGTGACCCACTAGGAACGGCTGACGGATGTCACCGGGTGTATTACTGGGTCGGACCAAGTCGGCCCGTAAACCCGCCGACCCGAACGGAACGCATCGGCTCGCCGCACGTGAACCAGCCGTGAGACCGATCGAAGGATGAATCGGTCAAGCTCGCCGAACGATGTCCGGGCGGTGGCCGTCGAGTTCGCCAGGCGAGAAGGAGCAGAATCGAGACTGAAGAACCGGTAGAAACAGAACCAGAATGATGACGGCAAGAATGACCGGTTACAAAGTTACCACTTTTTCAGAGGGTATGTATTCTCTCACGCCCCCCCCACAGGCGGGTGAGTCGGGGGCGGAGGGGGGGGAGTAATACAAGTCTCCCCTTACCGGGCGGTAACTTGGTAACCTGGTAACCGGGTCATGAGTGCGGTGGCCCTCCTTGTCACAACAACTCGCAACGAACGAAACGCTCAAATCCTCGGCCGGGCACGGGGCGGCATCTGTCCTTCAGCCGGTCGATGCGATCAAGACCTCGCCGGCAGCGACAGAATGGACAAGCGGCGCAGAGGTGCGGAGTCGCACATGACGTGAAAAGTGCTTGACCTCGGACGAACGCGAACCGACACTCACTTGGACGAAATACGTACCGATGTCCCGATGCGGGCTCGGGGTGGGCACGACCAGCCAACAACGCTTTCGGAAGGGTGGGTCATGGGGTTGCACCGGGTCCTCGGGTTGGTTCTCCTGTCGCTCGCCACCCTGGCGGGGTACTCGCCGAAACGAGAGACGCCAGGGGCCGTACCGGTCATCCAGTCCCCGACTCCCCCGCCGAGGTCGAAGGCGGGGTCAGGTCAACGGAAGCCGGCGGCGAATCACCCGTGGCGGAAGAAAGGAATTGGGTGAAGTCAGGCCCCCCCAAAAGCGGACATTTCTAATGGGGACAAACAGCGGACATTTCTATTGGGGCCTGACAAACGGGAAGAATGTGCTTGACCGGGACCGCGTGCGGACAGAAATTGGCCCGAAACCGGTATCGATCTCCCCGGACGCAGTCATCGGGGAAAGATCGGTCAAGAGACCGGGGTACCGCGAGGGACGGGGGCTCGGAATCATGATTGAACAAACAGTCGAGGGGCTCTCTCTGGGCCTCATCTTGTACGTGTTGCTGCCGATGTGGGTCGTCGCGGGCTCGCTCGATTACTGGTGCCACCGGGTGACGCGAATCGAGGAGAATACGGGCCTGTCCGAGTCGGTCCTGCACGCTCTGATGGGGGCACTCGTCGGGATCCCGCTGTGGTTGGGCATCTTCTTCGAAATCAATGTCCTCGTCCTGCTGGTTTGTTTCATCTTCTTCGTCGTGCACGAGGTGGTGGCTCACTTCGATGTCGTCTTGGCGCAACCGGTACGCCGGATCAGTGTCTGGGAGCAGCACGTTCACTCCTATCTTTCCACGCTCCCGTTCTACGTCCTGACCCTCATCATTTGTCGGAACTGGTCGATGTTTCTGCGGACGATCACGTTCCAATGGGCCGACGGCCTGACCCTGACCCCGCGACTGGAGCCGGTGGGCACGATGGGCTACGTCTGGTGGTACGCGACGCTGATGCTCGTCATCGCGATTGTGCCGTACACCGAAGAATTAATCCGCTGCTGGCGGGTCCGCAGGGCTCGGGCTGCGAGATGACGACCGGTCTGCCAAGTCACCCGACGGGCGGTTGGTGCTGGTCCGGCCGTGGGACTTGCCGGTTGATATTATCCTCGCCGTACAACCCTTCGTACTGGGCCAGTGCGTCCGCTTCGAAGTAGCCCTTGTAGCCCGCGAGAAATTCTGCCGGCCCTGTTCGTGGTGGGCACGCTCCGGAAGCCGCAGACGTGGGAGGGCACGGCGGTGCCGGAACTGCGGGTGCAAGCCGCGGAGGTGGCCGCCCGCATCGCCGCCCGCTACCCGGCCGATTTGGGGTTGTAGTCGGTCCGGCCGCGCCGAGCGGTGCCGAGTCCGGGACGCCGTGTCGTATTCGCGGGCCTTGATCGCTCAAGTGGGAATGGCCGGAGGTTGCCGAGTTCGGCACCGCCGGTTCACAAGGGGTTTGCCATGCCGCCGAGCTTCATCACCGCCGTCGGTCGGTTTCTGCCGGGCGAACCGGTGACAAACGACCAGATGGAGGCGCGGCTGGGGCAGATCGGCCCGAAGCCGTCCGGCCTCCGCGAACGGGTGCTCCGGCAGAACAAGATCGAACAGCGGTACTACGCACTCGACGACCAGCAGCAGACCACCCACACGAACGCGCAGATGGCCGCGAACGCCGTCCGCGACGCCCTCGCCCACAGCCGGCTGAACCCGAACGCCGTGCGGCTGCTGGTGGCCGCCACCTCCCAGGGCGACCTGCCGCTGCCCGGTTTCGCCAGCATGGTTCAGGGTGAACTGGGGCTGCCGCCGTGCGAGATCGCCAGCGTGCAGGGGGTGTGCGCGAGCAGCGTGGTCGGGCTGCGGCACGCGGCCCTGGCGGTGGGAGCGGGGGCGGCGGCGAACGCCGTGTGCGTGGCCAGCGAGTTCGCCAGCCGGCTGATGAAGGCGTCGCGGTTCCAGGCCCAGGGGTACGGCGACGGCAAGCGGCTGCCGTTCGAGACGGAGTTCCTGCGGTGGATGCTGTCCGACGGGGCCGGGGCGTTCGTCCTCGAACCGGCGCCGAGTGACACCGGGCTGTCGCTGGAAATCGAGCACATCGCCCTCACCTCGCACGCCGGCCAGTTCCCGCCGTGCATGTTCGTCGGCAACAAGGGCGAAGTGCTGGCCTCACCGTCCGTCGGCTGGCTCGACCACCCGGACTACGAGACCGCCTCCGCCGCCGGCGCCATCAACCTGCACCAGACGACCGAGCTGCTGGGCGACGTGGTGCGGGTGTGCGTGAACGGCGTGTTCGAGTTGATCGAGGCCGGCAAGCTCGACCCGAAGGGGGTGGACTGGTGGGTGACGCACTACTCGTCGCACCTGTTCCGCGAACAGGCGAACGAGCTGTTCGTCCGCGGCGGGCTGACCATCGATCCGGAGCGCGTGTTCACCAACCTGTACACGGTGGGCAACGTCGGGGCGGCGTCGTTCCCGCTCATGCTGGGGGACTTGTTCCGCAGCGGGAAGCTGAAAGCCGGAGAGCGGATCGTGTGCATCGTGCCGGAGAGCGGGCGGTTCCTGTTCGGGTACGTCATCCTCCGCGTGGTGGGGGGTGAGTCGCCGCGGCCGGCGGCGGCGGCGGTGACAGCGACCGTGTCGGAACCGCCCGACCTGAAGACGGACGGCTCGCCACTGGCGGAAACGCTGGTGCGGCAACTGGCCGGCGTGTGGACGGCGTTCGAGACGCGGTTGAACCGCGTGCCGGTGGTGGCCAAGATGTACGACGGCACGCTCACCGTGCAGGACTACCGCGACCTGCTGTTCAACCTGCGACAGCAGGTGATCGACGGCTCGCGGTGGATCTCGCGGGTGGCGTCGAACATCACCCGCGAGCACTTCCCCCTGCGGTCGGCGTTCATCGGCCACTCGTCCGACGAGCACCGCGACTTCGAGATGATCGAGCGGGACTACGCCGGCGTGGGCGGGAGTGTGGACGACATCCGGGCCGGGCGGAAGAACGTGGGCAGCGTGGCGCTTTCGGAGTACATCCTCAGTCGGGCGAGCCGCGAGAACCCGTTCGACCTGATCGGGGCCATGTTCATCATCGAGGGGCTGGGCCGGCGGGTGGCGGCGCGGTGGGCCGAGCGGATCCGCGAGGTGCTGCACCTGCGGCCGCAGCAGGTGTCGTTCCTGGCGTACCACTCGGCCAGCGACGACATCCACTTCGAGCGGCTCGACGCGGCCGTGCAGAGCGGCATCCTCACCCCGCAACTGGTGGACGAGATCGTGACGGCGGCGAAGGTGGTCGCCCGCCTGTACGTGCTGCAACTGGAAGAGATCGGGAACTCCTGACGGCGAACGGCGGGACGTGAGTCCGCCGGTTCTGCGCTCCGACCTGGGACCGCGCCCGACAGGGAGCCGGGTGTCGGTCGCGGTCCCACACACACCGGC
>JANNQE010000703.1:0-2259 GCA_031441625.1 Planctomycetia bacterium | reverse complement strand
CAGCAGGCTCCGCCGCTCGTACCGGTCGGCGAACACCGGGAACAGCAACTCCGCCCCCGAGCGGCTGAACGACAGGTAGCCCAGCTCGTCCACGATGAGCAGGTCGAGGCGATCGAGAGCGGTCAGGGTGCGGTCCAGGCGGTGCTGCTGGTGGGCCTCCTCCAACTCGGTCACCAGCCCGGCGGCGGTGACGAACCGCACCTTCTTCCCGAGCCGACACAGGGACAGGCCGATGCCACTGGCTAGACCTTAAACAAGCGAATGCGTCCCGCCTTCCCCTCTGGTTCCGGATCGGCATGCCCAGACAGAGTCTCTCCGTTGGCGAGCCCTGGGAGCTCGTCGTTCGATGTGCCCGTTCTCGAACTTCACCTTTCCCGCCTTCCTGCGTGACCGCGTTCGATGCCCTCGCGGATCGGGACATCCGGATCCCGACATCGGTTCCCGGTCCGCTACCGGCGGAGCTGCGACACCAGGCGGAAAAGCGTCATCAGTTGCGGGTTCCAGCCCAGCAGACGTAACACCAACCGGCGACCCGTGTGAACCACCTGGCAGGGGATCGTCACGAACGCCTGCACGAACGCCTTGAACTCCATCCGCAGCACCCGCCGCTTCTCCTCGCGGTGACGCTCCTGCCACCGGCCCGACGACTCCGGCAGCATCAACGCCCACCACGCCTTGAGCGTCCACGCCAGCGTCGTCATCGCCATCCACGCCCCGTTGCCGTCCAGCGTGTTCACCGGGGCGTGCACTGCTCGCACCCCGCCGTGCAACTGGGCCAGCAGGTTCTCCTGGTCGCACCGGTCGTTGGCCTCGAACACCACCTCCTCGGCCGACCACGCCCGGTCGTTCGTCAGGTAGAAAAAGTACCGCCCCTCGGGGAACAGCACCTGGTCCCCCTTCTCCTTCGAGATGTGCTTGCGGATCACGACCATGCGGTAGGTCTCGGCACACGCCGTCGGCCGGTACGCGAACTCGGCCACCTCCTCGGACTGCAGCCGCAGCACGTCGAAGCCCCGCTCACGGACGATCCGATCCTTGACCGCGGCGGGCCGCCGCCGCGGTCGCGTCGTCACGGCATAGCGAGCCGGGCGATGGAGCGGTTGCCACGCCGCGGCCGGCAGCTCCCGGGCGATCGCCTTCAGGTTCGGCATGGCGTCGTAGCCGAAGACGAACCGCACGCCGGGCAGGGCGTGCCAGCGGTCGAGGTGCCCGGTCTGCGAGAAGTCGGTGTCGCCCCGCAACACGATGCGACGGAAGCCGGCCCGGAGACAGAGCCAGAGGGCGTGGTCCACCGGGGTCGCCGCTCCCTCGTGGGAGGGCCGGTTGCCCGGCCGATTCACCAGCCGCAGCACCTCCCCTGTCTCGGCCAGAGTAAGGACCAGCGGGTGGTAGCCCCAGGTGCCGTCGTAGGCGATGTCCATGCCGGCCTTGCACGCCCCGGTGGTCTCGACCAGGGTGCCGTCCATGTCGATCGTGGCCCGGTCGAAGAAGGCGGCCGGCTGCTCGGCCCAGACGGCTCGCCGGGCGACGTCGATGGCGTCGTGCAGGGCGTCGAGGTGGGGGCGGGTGAACCGGCGGCAGAAGTCGCCGGCGGTGGTGGGATCGGGGAGGCGGCGGGCGTCCAACGCGTCGAGGAAGGCCTCGTCGTTGCGGCGGCGGTCGAGGTCTTGCAGGCAGGTGCCGTGGCAGAAGGCGTTGTAGGCGATGTGGAGGACGTGATCGGACTCGTGGTACGGCAAGTGGACCTCGAGCAGGTGCAGGCGTGCGTCGATGGCCTGGGGCAACCCGAGGTGGTGGGCGAGGGTGTGGATGGCCCCGATGCCGCCGTGGGCGATGGCCCGGTCGCGGTGGGACACGTCGTAGTCGATGGGGCGACCGGTGAGGACGGGGCGGGCGGTCGCGGTGTCCTTCGACGGGTCGAGCCGGCGTGCGATGCGGGCCTGGTGGGACCGGAACCAGGAGCGGAAGATCGGGTTCACTTGAAATCCTCGGTGGGGGTCCGGGCGAGTGGGAGCGGCTACTTCCACAGACCCCGGAAACCGCAGTGGATTTCAAGCTGTTGGGGGGTTGAAGTCCCGAAGACGAATGGGGGTCACGCTTGGTTAAGGATTAGGCCGGGCCGGGGTAAGATTCGTGGGGGAAGCCCACCCCGAAACGGAGATCCCCATGACCCGGTCCCTGTTCGCCGCTGCCGTGTTCGCGCTGGCCGCCGGCCCAGCCGTCTCCGCGGTCCCGAAGCCCGCGAGCTGCGGGTTCGGC
>JANNQE010000702.1:0-8177 GCA_031441625.1 Planctomycetia bacterium | reverse complement strand
TGTGATGCTGGGTTTTGCCGCGAGCCAACCCCGTGCGCCTCCGCCCTACAAACGCACGGCTTTGCCACGGGGCTAACCCAATAAACTTCCACCATGCCCGACCTCACCACTCGCATCCTGGACGCGCTCGGTCGCCCCAGTTACTCGCCGCTCAAGCCGAAGGTTCTCGCCAAGCGGATGAACGTGGGCGACGACGAGTACCCCGAGTTCCGCCGCACCCTCCGTCAACTCGTCCACGACGGGCGGGTGGACGTGGGCCGCAACAACACGCTACGGCTGGCCGACAAGCACGGCAGCACCGTCGGCACCTACCGCCGCACCACGAGCGGGCGGGGGTTCGTGCGGCCGGACATGAAGCCGGGCGAGGTTCCGCACCCGGACATCATGATCCGCGAGGGCCGCGAACTCGACGCCGCCACCGGCGACCGGGTGATCGTGAAGGTGAGCAAGCGGGCGAACAAAACGGACAGCCCCCGCGGCGAAGTGGTGCGGATTCTCGAACGCAGCACCCGCACGTTCGTCGGCACCTACTTCGAGCGGGACGGCGAGGCGTTCGTGCGGGTGGACGGCACCGTGTTCGCACACAGCGTGTCGGTCGGCGACCCTGGCGCGAAGGGGGTGAAGGCGCAAGACAAAGTGCAGATCGACCTGCTGAAGTTCCCGACCGCGGAGAGTCGGGGCGAGGGCGTGATTACCGAAGTGTTCGGTCCGCTGACGAAACCGGGCGTCGATCTCATCACGGTGATTCGCGCCTTCGGCATCCCCGACGAGTTCCCCGAGCCGGTGCTGGCCGAAGCCCGCGCCCAGGCCGACGTGTTCAACGAAGCCGACCTGCACAACCGCACCGACTTCACGGGCGAAACGGTCGTCACCATCGACCCGGTCGATGCGAAGGACTTCGACGACGCCGTCAGCGTGACCGAAGACGCGGACACCGGGCACACCATCCTGACGGTCCACATCGCCGACGTGTCGCACTTCTGCAAGCCGGGCGGTGCGCTCGACAGCGAGGCCCGCAAGCGGGGCACGAGCGTGTACCTGCCGCAGCGGGTGATCCCGATGTTCCCGGAGGTCATCTCGAACGGGCTGGCCAGTCTGCAACAGGGGAAGGTGCGGTACGTCAAATCGGTGCGGATCGAGTACACCCCGGACGTGAAGGTGGCCCACGTCGAGTTCTTCAACGGGGCCATCAAGGTCGCCCAGCGGTTCAGCTACGAGCAGGTGCAAGAGCTGCTGTCGGAGGCGAGCGGCCCGCGTGAGCGGGCTGGTGAGGATGACAATAACCAGGGGGCTGACGCCCCCCGCCCGCCAGTGACGCCCGAAGTGCTCGCCATGCTGCCCCGCATGAAGGCCCTCGCTCTCAGGCTTCGCACGAAGCGGATGCAGCGGGGGGCGCTCGAACTGAGTATGCCCGAGGCGGTGCTGGAGTACGACGCCGACGGCAAGGTGAGCGGGGCGCACTTCGCCGCACACGACCTGAGCCACCAGGTGATCGAGGAGTTCATGCTGGCGGCGAACGTGGCGGTGGCCGAACACCTGTCGCGGCTCGGCGTGGCGTTCCTGCGGCGGGTCCACCCCTCCCCGAACGAGGACAAGCTGTACGACTTCTCGCAGTTCTCCGCGCTCCTCGGCTACCCGATGAAGCGGCACCTGGATCGGTTCGAGTTGCAACGCCTCCTGCACGAGACGGCCGACAAGCCGGAGCGGGCCGCCATTCACTACTCGCTGTTGCGAAGTTTGAAACAGGCCGCGTACTCGCCGATCCAGGACGAACACTACGCCCTCGCGTTCGACGACTACTGCCATTTCACTTCGCCCATCCGCCGCTACCCGGACTTGCAGGTTCACCGCCTGTTGGATCGGTGGATCAAGGTGAAGAAGGTGAGCGCCGACGAAGCGGAGCTGGTCGCGCTCGGCGACCACTGCTCGAAGACCGAACGCCGGGCGGAACAAGCGGAACGCGAGTTGGTGAAGCTCCGCATCCTGCAACACCTGAGCACGCGGCTGGGCGAGCAGTACGACGCCGTCATCACCGGCGTGGCCGAGTACGGCTTCTTCGCCCAGGCGGAGCAGTTCCCGGCCGAGGGGCTGGTTCACATCTCGTCCCTCACGGACGACTACTACCACTACGACGACAGCAGCCACTCGCTCACCGGCGGGCGGACGAAGAAGCGGTATCGCCTGGGCGACCGCGTGCGGGTGGAAGTGGCCCGCGTCGATTTGCAGAAGCGGATGCTCGACTGGCGAATCGTGCGCGACGTGGCGAGCGGCAAACGTGAGCCGGACGCAGACGCACTGCCCCGCTCGCCGCTGATGCCGAAAGGACGCACCCGCAATTCCGGCAAACCCGTTGACCTTCCCAAGCCGAAGAAGAAGCGGAAGTGAGCGTGTGGTACGGGTCAATTGGCCTTCGGACCGGTAAGTACCAACTCGGGGGCTTCGAACGTCTTGCCACTGGCGGCCTTCAGTTGCGCCTTCACGCAAAGCTCGCCCTCCTGTGGCCAGTCCTTCGGCAGTGGAAAGATGAGGTCGTAACATGATCGACCACGGGAGTCAGTGGTGAGCCGTTCGGACAGGAACTTCCGGCCGAAGTAGAGCACTTCCGGCTTCACATCGACCGCCACCTTGTTCATGTCGCATAAGACGAGAAGGGTCCCATCAGCCGGGGTGTCATTTCCACTCGTGGCGGTGACGTACAGCCGGCCAACCAGTGCGGGGGTGGGTTCTTTGTCCTGTGGGCGGGCGTACGGGACACGAACGGGTGTGAGTTGTAACTCGATCGCCGCGGGCGGATCGGGCGGCGTGATGAATGCGGCGGCCAGAAACAGTGCGGCGGTCGGCGTCATGGCTCGTCGTCCTCGGTGTGTGTGGCAGTACAATACCGTGATCGTTCGTCCCCCGTCCACCCGGACCTCGTTCCATGACCTCCCGCTTCGTCGTCGGCATTGACCTGGGCACCACCAACTGCGCGCTCGCCTACGTGGACACCGGGGCCGGGGGCGACCCGAAGGTGCAGCCGTTCAACATCCCGCAGGTGGTGAATCAGGGCGAGGTGGCCGAGCGGCCGTTGTTGCCGTCGAATCTGTACCTGCCGGGTCTGGGCGAGCAGCCGGCCGGGGCGATGAAGCTGCCGTGGGACGGCGAGCGGGACTACGCCGTCGGCGAGTTCGCCAAAACGTTCGGGGCGAAGGTGCCGACGCGGCTAGTGTCGTCGGCGAAGTCGTGGCTGTGTCACACCGTGGTGGATCGGAAAGCCGCGATCCTGCCGTTCCGCGCGGGTGACGACGACCGCCGCATCTCGCCCGTGGAAGCGTCGGTGCGTTACCTGAAGCACATCGCCGAGGCGTGGAATCACACGATGGCGAAGGGTCTCGCCGACCACCGGCTCGAAGTGCAGGACATTATCCTGACCGTGCCCGCCAGCTTCGACGCGGCGGCGCGGGAACTGACCGTTGAAGCGGCCCGCTCCGCCGGGTTCGAGCACCTGACCCTGCTCGAAGAACCGCAGGCCGCATTCTACGCCTGGATCGACGGCCAAGGGGAGAACTGGCGGAAGCAGGTGAACGTCGGCGACCTGGTGCTGGTCGCCGACCTCGGCGGCGGCACCACCGACTTCACCTTGGTGGAGGTCAGCGAAGAGGGCGGCAACCTGTCGCTCACCCGGTTGGCGGTGGGCGATCACTTGCTACTCGGCGGCGACAACATGGACCTTTCGCTAGCGTACACGGTGTCCGCGGCGTTAGCGAAACAGGGCACGAAGCTCGACGCCGGGCAGATGCTGCAACTCACCCACGCGGCACGCTCGGCGAAGGAACAACTGCTCGCCGACACCTCGTTGTCATCGGCCCCGGTGACGATTCTGGGCAAAGGGCGGTCGGTCATCGCGGCCACCATCAAATACGACCTGCCGCGGGCGGATGTGGAAAAGGTGCTGCTCGACGGCTTCTTCCCCGACTGCCCGCGGGACGCCGAACCGGCCCGCTCCCGCGCCGCCGGTTTGCAAGAACTCGGCCTGCCGTACGTCGCCGACGCCGGCGTCACGCGGCACCTCGCCCACTTCCTCACCCGGCAGGCCGAGGCACTGGCCAACCGGGAGAAACCCGCCGGCAAGAAGAAGAAGGAGACCGGCCTCCCCACCGCCGTGCTGTTCAACGGCGGGGTGTTCAAGGCCGACCCGATGCGGAACCGGTTCCTCGGGGTGCTGAACACGTGGGCGAAGGCGGCGAAGGCCGAGCCGACGCGGGAGTTGTCGGGTGCCGACCTGGATCAGGCGGTGGCGAAGGGGGCGGCGTACTACGGCCTCGTGCGGCGGGGCAAGGGCGTGCGGATTCGCGGGGGCACCGCCCGTGCGTACTACATCGGCGTGGAGACCGCCATGCCCGCCGTGCCCGGAATGCCGCAGCCGATCAAGGCGCTGTGCGTCACCCCGTTCGGCATGGAAGAGGGCACCGAAGCCGACATCCCGCAACAGGAGTTCGGGCTGGTGGTCGGCGAAGAGGCGGAGTTCCGCTTCCTCGGCAGCACTGTCCGCCGCGACGACAAGCCGGGCGCGCTCATCGACGAGTGGGAAGGGCAGATCGACGAGCTGTCGCCGGTGCGGGTGACGCTCGACGGCAAGCGGGGCCGCGTGTCGGTCCACCTGCACAGCAAGGTGACGGAGGTGGGCCAACTGGAGTTGTGGTGCCATACCAAGGACGGCAAGCAGAAGTGGAAGCTGGAGTTCAACGTGCGGGAACAGCGGTAGTAGACTGGAGCCGCTTCCTTCTGCAACCGAGGCGACGATGCCGAGCACCCGCTTTCTGCCACTACTCCTACTCTCAGTCGTCTGTGTCGCAGTGGTCGGCTGCCAACCGGCTGTCGACCCGTTCTCCGCCCGCAAGTTCGATTCAACTGCGTGGAAGGCGGGTACGAATGAGCAGCGCGCGACGATGGCGCGAGACCTAGTCCGCAATCACCTGCCGGCGGGGATGACAAAGTCGGAGGTGAAGGATCTACTCGGCGTGGGTCAATCAGTGGAAACCCCAGCCCCGCAGGGCGAAAAGTGGTCCTATTACCTCGGGTGCTGGTTCGAGGTAGGGTTGGACAGCGCGTTCGTGTACGTCCACTTCAACACTGAGGGGCGGGTGGTCTCTGCCACGACAGGCGGCGGGTGATTGCGACTACCACCGCTCGGGTGGGAACAGCGCCGCTGCCAGGAGCGTTTCCACGTCGTTCGTGTCGGTGATCCGCTGCGGAATCCTCTCTGTGTCCAGCACGTGTGCGAGCACCAGTTTCAACATCTCGCGGTGTGCGGCGTCGTACTTCGTGTCCGCCGACAGGTCGGTCAGTTCGTATTGGTCGTTCTGCAAATCGAACAGTTTGGTACACACCCCGCGCGGGTCGTCCGGTTGGGCGTACCCGTCGCGGCGGAGCCGCGTGCCGGCCGAGTACACGTACTTCCACCGCTCGGTTCGTGCCATGATCTCGGTGTTGTCGCAATACTCGGCGATGACGTAATCGCGGTGGCTCGTCGTCGATCCGTTCAGCAGCGGCCACAGCGACTTCGCCTGCACGCCGTCCGGCACCGGAACCCCGGCACATTCCAGCACCGTCGGGAACAAGTCGAACAGCGACACGAGGGCCGATAACTTGACCCCCACCCGCGAGGCGTTCGGCGGCTTCACGATCAGGCACGACCGCACCGCCGGGTCGTAGCTGCAATGCTTCTCAAACCGCCCGTGCTGGCCGAGCAGGTAGCCGTGGTCGCTGGTGAACACGACGAGCGTGTCGTCCCACCCGCCGGACTGGCGGACGGCGTCGAGCACCAGCCCGACATTTTTGTCCATATAGCTCGCGGACGTGTGATAGGCGGCGGTGATCCCGCGGCGGTCGGCCGGCGTGAGGTCGCGGAACACTTCCGGCAACTCGGCGAGGTCGGCCGCGGTCACGTCCGGTGCAGCGAACTCGTCGGCGGAGTGGCGGAACGGCCAGTCGGCGGGAAACCAGAACGGCGAGTGCGTCTCGTAGAAGCTGACGTAACAGAAGTACGGTTCGGGCGGGCCGGTGCGGATGAACCGGGCCGCACGGCTGGCGAAGTAGGTGCCGACCATCTCCTCGTTCAACCCGCCGAACGGCTTTACGTCCGCGTTCAGCCACACCCTGGCGGGGTCGCCGAACGGTGCCCACGGGCCGAGCGCGTCCGGCGACGGCCGCAGCGAGTACCCGCCGCGGGCGGTCAACCACTGGTGATACTCAGCGCGGTCCACCCGCGTGTCGTAATCGGCAGGCCGCGGGGCGTAGAAGTGCGTCTTGCCAAACGCGGCGGTGTGATAGCCGGTCGCCTTGAACCGCGCCGGCAGGGTGACCTCCTCGGCGGGCAGCGGGGTGGGGGTGAGCGTCACCCCGATGGTCCGCGGGTAACGTCCGGTGAAGAACGACTGCCGAGACGGCGTAGACAGCGGAGCGGTTGCGAACGCCCGGTCGAACACCACCCCGGCGGCGGCCAACCGATTCAGGTTCGGCGTGCGTGCGACCGGACTGCCGTACGCGCCGCACGCATCGGGCGTGTAGTCGTCGGCACAAATCCAGACGACATTCGGGCGACGGGTCATCTCTGGTGTCGGCCCTCCGGACAACGGGGTTGTACATCTTACCGAGCTTGGCGTTGACACACCCCCCGAGAATTTGACACCATTCCTCTCACGGCACGACGCCGCACTCCTCGACCTCACTCCACGGATGGAGAGGCCATGGCCGACCCGTTCCCGCAATTGCTCGCCCGCGTTCAGACCGGCACCGCCACCGTCGGCATCATCGGCCTGGGGTACGTGGGCTTGCCCCTCGCCCGCGCCTTCGCCCGCGCCGGCTTCCGCGTCCTCGGCTTCGACATCGACCACCACAAGGTGGACAAGCTGAACGCCGGCCGCAGCTACATCAAGCAGATCCCCGACGACACCATCGCCGAGATGCGGGCGAAACGGTTCGAGGCGACCGACCAGTTCACCCGCCTGGGCGAAGCCGACTGCGTGCTCATCTGCGTGCCCACCCCGCTGACCGACGCCCGCGAGCCGGACCTGTCGTTCGTGGTGAACAGCACGCACGCCATCGCCGGCCAGCTCCGCAAGGGGCAGCTCGTCGTCCTGGAAAGTACGACGTACCCGAGCACCACCCGCGGCGAGGTGCTGCCGGTGCTCGAGCGCACCGGGCTGAAGGCCGGCCGCGACTTCTTCCTGGCGTTCAGCCCCGAACGCGAAGACCCAGGCAACCCGACGCACTCGGTGACTCACATCCCCAAAGTGGTCGGCGGGCTGTGCGACAAGAGCGGCGACGTGGCGTGCGCCCTGTACGAGAAGATCGTCCCGCAGGTGGTGCGAGTGAGTACGCCGGAGATCGCCGAGGCGTGCAAGATCCTGGAGAACACCTACCGGGCGGTGAACATCGCGCTGGTGAACGAGATGAAGGTGCTGTACGACCGGATGGGGATCGACGTGTGGGAGGTGATCGACGCGGCGAAGACCAAGCCGTTCGGTTTCCAGGCGTTCTACCCCGGCCCTGGTCTTGGGGGGCACTGCATCCCCCTCGACCCGTTCTACCTGGCGTGGGTGGCGAAGCGTCACGGCATGAACACGCGGTTCATCGAGCTGGCGGGCGAGGTCAACACCGCCATGCCTGCGTTCGTGGTGAACAAGGTGGGCGACGCCCTGAACGACGCCGGCAAGCCGGTGCGGGGCAGTAAGGTGGCCATCCTCGGCATGGCGTACAAGAAGGACATCGACGACCCGCGGGAGTCGCCCGGCTTCGAGCTGATGGACCTGCTGCTGAAGAAGGGCGCGGTGGTGACGTACAACGACCCGCACATCCCCACGCTGCCCGCCATGCGGCACTGGCCGCACCTGCCGCCATTGGAGAGCCAGCCGCTGACGGCCGAGTACCTGGCGTCCCAGGACTGCGTCCTCATCGCCACCGACCACACGGCCTACGACTACGAGTTCGTCGTGAAGCACGCGAAGTGCGTGATCGACACCCGCAACGCGACGAAGAAAGTGCCGGGGCGGAGTCGCAACGTGGTGGCGGCGTAATGAAACTGTGAACCGGCGGGGTGTTCCGGCTGGGTGGGGGACACCCCCCCGGCTCACGCCCCCCGGTCACCAAACCCGGGTCACAAATTATTACGCTTGTTACAACAACCCACCCCCAGC
>JANNQE010000701.1:0-7652 GCA_031441625.1 Planctomycetia bacterium | reverse complement strand
GCGAGCCAAGTCGTGGAGTTCCGGGACGGCGAGGATGATCCGCCGTGTCCCGGACGAGACCGCACGAGGAGTTGGGCGAATCCAAGCGACCGGGCAAGCCCCGTGCCGAACAGTATTGCTGGGAGAGGTGGGGGGACAAGTGGTGAGACTGAGACTAGTCGGCGGAACTGTCCCCGCGTCCGCCCACATTTCGCGCAATCGTGCGCGATATTGTAGCAGATGAAATCTCCTCTCCAGCCATTGTGCGTCCGCCTCGCCGATCCAAATTTGTGCATTTCCACTTCTGCGCTTGGTTGAAGAGCACTCGGCACTGGCCGACTGCACGCTCGGCACGCAGATTGCACATTGCCGCACCCAATTACGTCGGCCTCCCCTCCCACCTCCGGTTCGCTCACATGCGATTGCTGCTGTCCCTCCTCGCACTGCTGGCGTTCTCGACATTCGGCTTCGCCGAAGAGAAGAAGGCCGACGAACCCGACCCCGCCAAGACGCCGGCGATGAAGGCCGACGTGGAGGCCGCGAAGACCGAAGCCCTCGCCGCCGCCAAGTCCGCCGACACCAACGCCCACAAGTATTCCGACATCGCCTGGCTGCTCATCTCGTCCGCCCTCGTCATGCTCATGCTGCCGGGGTTGGCCCTGTTCTACGGCGGCATGGCCCGGCGGAAGAACGTCCTCGGCACTATGATGCACACGTTCATCGCCCTCGGGCTGGTCGGCGTGCAGTGGGTGTGTATCGGGTACTCGCTCTCGTTCGGCGAGGCCGCGATCAAACTGCCGGTCACGGACGACAAGGGCAACAAGCAGGAGTTCAGCCTGCTCGGGTTCAGCCCGGAGTTGTGCTTCCTGAGTACCGAGGCGGCGGTGGGCAAGACGGAAGCCGAGGTGAAGGCCGAGCACCCGACGTTCACCGACAAGCAGGTGACGGAAGAAGCGACCAAGGCCAACCGATTCAAGACGTTCCCGAACACCAACCTGCCGCTCTACCTGCACGTCATGTTCCAGGGCATGTTCGCCATCATCACAGTGGCGCTCATCTCCGGAGCGTTCGCAGAGCGGGTGAAGTTCCTCAGCTACTGCATCTTCGCCCTCCTGTGGACGACGCTCGTGTACGACCCCATCGCCCACTGGGTGTGGTCGTTCGACTGGCTCAAAGCGGCCGACGCGAAACCCACCGACCTGTACCCGGCCGCCGGCATCCTCGGCAAGAACGGGGCCATCGACTTCGCTGGCGGCACGGTCGTGCACATCGCGGCCGGGGCGAGCGGGCTGGCCGCCGTGCTGCTGCTGCGGAAGAGGGTCGGGTACGGCAAGCAGACGTTCCACCCGAACAGCATGATCCTGACGCTCCTCGGCGCCGGCCTGCTGTGGTTCGGCTGGTTCGGGTTCAACGGCGGGTCGGCCCTGTTCAGCAACGGCCAAGCCGTGAGCGCGTTCACCGTCACGCAGATCGCCGCCGCCACCGCCGGCCTCGGGTGGACGGTCATCGAGTGGCTGCACCGCGGCAAGCCGACCGCCCTGGGGTTCGCCTCCGGGCTGGTGGCCGGGCTGGTGGCCATCACCCCAGCGAGCGGGTTCGTCTCCCCGGTCGGCGCGCTCATCATCGGCATGGTGGCCGGCATCGCCTGCTACTGGGCAGTAGCGGCCAAGAGCATGCTCGGGTACGACGACTCGCTCGACGCCTTCGGCATCCACGGCGTCGGCGGGTTCATCGGGGCCATCCTGACCGGCGCGCTCGTGTCCCTGCCGCTGTGGGTGATGGGGTCCGAAATGCAGCCCGGCCAGTTCCCCGGCAAGGTGGACACGGATTCGGCCACCGGGGTGGTGTCGTTCAACATGCCCGCACAGGTGACCATCCAGACCATCGCCGCGTGCGGGTCGGCCGTGTACGCCTTCGTCGTCACCGCCCTCTTGGTGCTGCTCATCGACAAGACCATCGGGTTCACGGTGAAGCCGAAGGACGAGGCGGTGGGCCTGGACCTGAGCCAGCACGGGGAGATCGGGCTGGACGTCGGGCAGATCGAGGAGGAACTGGCCGTGCCCGAGCCGAAGGCGGCGACCAAGCCGCCGGCCAAGTTCAACGGGCACAGCGACCGCTTCACGGTGGTGCTCGACGGGGCCGATCCGAAAGAGGTGCAGGCCATGTGGGCCGACCTGTGCAAGCCGACGGACAAGCCGCCCCGCCCCGAGTTCGTGGCCGTGTACAAGTACCTGACGACCATGACCGGGAACAAGTTCAAGTTCCGCGGGGGCGACGCGAAGGACATCAAGGCGAGCCTGGAGAAACTGTTCGAGGACGGTCTGGACGCCAGCGTCAAGTCGCACGTGGAACACTGATTTCCCAGGGCTTCCGCCCTGGGCTACGGCCGCCGGTCCCTTCGGGACGCGAGCAGGGCCGGCCGCCCACGCCGCGGAGCGGCCGTCGGACGTAGCCCAGGGCGGAAGCCCTGGGGACCTCGGCGGTCGCCCCTTTCCCTTCCACCCCTACCCCACTACTCCCCGTCATGAAACTGATCGTCGCCATCATCCGCCCGGAGCGGCTGGACGAAGTCCAGCAGGCGCTGGCCGAGCGGGACGTGTACCTGATGACCGTGTCCGACGTCCGCGGGTGCGGGCGGCAGCGGGGGCACACGGAGGTGTACCGCGGGCAGTCCGTGCAGACGCGGCTGATCCCCAAGCTGAAGCTGGAGATCGCCGTCAACGAGCCGTTCGTCGAGGCGACCGTCGAGGCCATCGTCCACGCCGCCCGGAGCGGCGACACCGGGGCCATCGGGGACGGCAAGATCTTCGTCCTGTCCCTGGAAGACGCCGTCCGCATCCGCACCGGCGAGAGCGGCCCGGACGCCATCGGCCCGTGACCCCTGAAGGTGGAACCGGGAACGGAGTGACCGGGTGCGGAAGTACCCACCCGGTCACTCCGTTCCCGGTTCCATTCGCCCCCCACTTCGCTACGCTAATCCGGCCCCTTCCCCCACTCTGGGAGCCGACCCGTGACCAAGCTGACCAAGTTCGCCGCCCTCGCGGTGGCCGTCGCCCTGTCCGCCGCCGTCGCCCGCGGCGACGACAAAGTCGAGAACCCCGAGTTCAAGGGGTGGTCGAAGTTCAAGGCCGGCACGTCGGTGGCGATGAAGATGACCACCGAGGCCGGCGGGATGAAGTTCGAGATCAACATGACGAACAAGCTGGTGGAGGTGAAGGACGATAAACTGGTGGTGGAGACGGAGTCCGTCACCAAGCTGAACGGTATGGACATCAAGTCGCCGGCCCAGAAGCGGGACGTGGCCAAAATGCTGGGCGCGGCCCCGAAGGGGTTCGACGCCAAGACGGGCAAGCCGGAAGGCACGACCGAAGAGGGCAAGGAGAAGGTGAAGGTGGGCGGCACCGAGTACGAGTGTAAGTGGTACAAGTTCAAGAGCAAGCAGAAGCTGCCGACGGGCGAAGAGGAAGTGGAAGGGCAGATCTGGATGAGCGACGACGTGCCGGGGACGGTGGTCAAGATGACCAGCAAGATGAAGTCCGGCGGGATGACCATGGAAGCGACCGAGATCACCGTCAAGAAGTGAGCGGCCGCCTTCGCCGCGAATGATTCCCTGGAACCGGGACCGGGTGGGTCTCAAACACCCACCCGGTCACTCCGTTCCCGGTTCCACTTCCCGGAGCGGTCATGTCCGACACCCCCGTCCGCCCCGGCCGCTACCGCCACTTCAAAGGGAACGAGTACGAGGTGCTCGGCGTCGCCCGCCACAGCGAGACGCACGAGCCGTTGGTCGTGTACCGCCCGCTCTCCGGCGACGGCGGCCTGTGGGTCCGCCCGCTGGCCATGTTCACCGAAACCGTGACGCACGACGGGCAACAGGTGCCGCGGTTTCAGCTTCTGGAACCGGGCACGCCGTGACCGACGGGTTGCCCGCGGCCGTCATTTCACCGAACATTTCAACGCCGCCGATTCCTGGGTGGTGTCAGCTTAGGGGTGCCCCTGTCGATTTTGGCGGGTGGTTTTTTGGCACGCGGGTTCCGCGGCGGTCCACAGGCCGTCCCAGGCGGGGTGTCGAGCCGGGCGACCAATTCCACCAGCGGGCCGACGTGCCGCACCTTCCACTTGGCCCCCGTCTGCTTCAGCCGCCGGTTTCCCACTTGTTTGATCGCCCCCTCCACAAGCCCGCACCCGATGCTCCGCCCGGCGGCCAACCGCTCGGCGTACCCCAGTCGCGTCGGGTGCTTGGCCAGGTCCGCCGCCCGCGGCCGAACGACGGCACCTTCACCAGTGACCGGATGTCGTTCGCGCTCCAAGGCGTTCAACCCCGTTTGCCCAATTCGCTACGGAGCGTGTCCATCTCGTCGGCGCTCACGGGCCGCGGGATGCCGGCCGCTTGCAGATCTTCTTTCCCACTTTACCCTTACGAGTTACGCAGTTGGCCCCAGCGAGCCAGTTCTGACCGGAATCTGGATGCGTCGGGGCAATGTGGGTAAGGATCTCACTTACCCAAACTCCCAGAAAACGGCCAACTGCGTAACTCGTAACCCTTTCAGTTTCTCGAATGGTGCTTGATCTGACGGTGAGCCAGGATAACGTTCTAGCGACGACACAAGGCATCAGTAGCCGGGCAACCTCAACGGACCTGCCCCTCACCACCCAGGACAACATGCCATACTCTGCCGAGATCAGCCGAACTCACCCGGCGTGCTTCATCTTCCTGATTGACCAGTCGGGGTCGATGTCCGAACCCCTTGGTTCCGCAGAGGGACAGCGGAAGGCAGACGCGGCGGCCGATGCGATCAACCGCACGTTACAAAACCTTTGTGTCCGTTGTGCCCGTGAGGAAGGTGTCCGAGACTACTTCGTCGTCACGGTACTCGGGTATGGGAAAGGGGTCCACCCGGCGTTTGGCGGCGCATTGGCCGGTCGAGTGACCGTCCCGATCTCTGAGGTGGCCACGAACCCCGTACGGGTCGAGAGTCGGAACAAGCGGGTGCCTGATGGTGCGGGGGGAGTTGTCGAGCAGGCGGTGAAGTTCCCGATCTGGCTGGAACCCGTCGTGGATGGGGAGACGCCCATGTGCGCCGCCCTCGTCCGGGCGGCCGAAGTCGCCAAGGGGTGGATCGATCAGCACCCGCAAGGGTTTCCTCCGGTGGTGTTGAACGTGACGGACGGCGATTCGAACGATGGCGACCCGTCCGCGGTGGCGACCGCACTTCGCTCCCTCGCTCCCGCCGACGGCTCTGTGCTCCTCTTCAACCTTCACCTCTCTTCACAACGGGCCGCATCGGTCGAGTTTCCGCACGACGAGACACGGCTACCGGACGATTTCGCCCGACGGTTGTTCCGCATGTCCAGCCTGCTCCCGTCGGAGTTCTTCCCGTTCGCTCGGGAGGAACGCATCCCGGTTATGGACGGAATCCGCGGGTTCGTGTTCAATGCCGACGCCGTCGCGGTGACGAAATTTCTGAACATCGGCACGCGGCCCGGTGGCACACAACAGGGTCAGTAATGGAACTGACCGCTCACACCAGTTGGGAGCCGAAGGGCGGGCACGCTCTTGCTGAATACGAGGACGCGCGTGCCTTCTTCTCCCAAGACACACACCACAAGTTGGATCCTCGGTCTCAGCCATTTTTCCGAATGGCAGTTGCTGACGGAGCGACCGACTCTTGGTGTTCCGGCCTTTGGGCCTCATTGCTCGTCGAGTCCGCCACTCTCGGGCAACTAAGGCCGGAGAAGTTTAAGAGTCGTTTTGAAACACTGCGGAAACAGTGGCTCGAACGCTCACGCCCAAAGGAATCAGACTGGGTGAAAGAAGAGAAGTCGCGCGGGGGGGCGCATGCCGCTATGGTGTCGGTCGCCGTTTATGCTCCCCCGAACAGTGAGGCGGAGGGCCGCTGGTCGGCTTGGGCCATCGGCGATAGTTGCCTGTTCCACCTTCGAGCCGGGCAGTTGCTCTGTAGCTTCCCTTACACTCAACTGGACCAATTCAGTTCGACACCGCAATTGCTTGCCACCGCCGCGGTCGTCGAAGACGTGGCCGCTCTGATCGAAACTGCCGACGGTGCTTGGCAACCGGGGGACGAGATCGTCCTCGCCTCCGACGCCCTCGCCCACTGGTGCCTTGGGCAAGTCGACGAACACGGGCGATACGACGAAGGCGTCATGTCCGCAGCGACACAGCCGCAATCCCGCACCCGGTTCAGCGAATGGGTGGCCGACGAACGGCGAGCCGGCCGGCTGCGAAACGACGACACCACCCTCGTGTCCCTGCGAACCGGGTGACGAGCACCTCCCCATGTCTTGGCCCAGCGCGAACGACTACGTGGACGCGGTTCAGAACCCGCGATGGGCGTTCGGCGACCCCGATCTGCAATCCGCGGCCATCGAGTGCGACCCCCTCGGCCTCCCGAGGCCGCGGAGTGGCAACTTCGCCACCGTATTCAAAGCGACGGCCGACGGCGCGCGGGCGTGGGCGGTGCGCTGCTTCACCCGAGAGGTGAGTGGACAGGGCGAGCGGTACGCCGCCATCACGGCCGAACTGGGTCGCCACAAGTGGCCGTTCCTGCGCGGGTTCACTTACCTGCCCGAAGGGATCCGGGTGCGAGGCGCGTGGCACCCGCTCTTGAAAATGGAATGGGTTCAGGGCGACGGTCTGATACGGTACGTGGACAGTCATTTGGGATCGCCGGAGCGGTTGCGGTCACTCGCGGACGGCTTGTCGGACATCGTCCGCACCCTCAGTTCCAACGGCATCGCTCACGGCGACCTCCAGCACGGCAACATTCTGGTGGTGAACGGCCAACCGGTGCTGATCGACTACGACGGCATGTTCGTGCCCGGGTTCGCCGGCCATACGGCGACCGAACTCGGTCTGCCCAACTACTAGCATCCGAAACGCACCCCTCGCCACTTCGACGCCCGGCTCGACCACTTTGCCCTGTGGGGGTTGGGGGTGTCACTCCTGGGTCTCGCCGCCGACCCCGGACTGTGGACGCGATACGACGGGGGGAAAGATGATTGCCTGTTGTTCCGCAAGGCGGACTTCGTCACTCCGGAGCAATCTTCTGTACTCCGCGACCTGGAGAACTCTCCCGAGGCCAGAGTGCGTGAGTACGCGGTGCGCTTCCGACGCGTGTTGGGCCTCGATCCCCTCGAGGCGGGATTGTTTCCGGGAAAACCGGATTCCGACACCCCGACCATTCCAACACCACGGGTTTCCTCTGCGTCGGACGACAACCTCCCATGGTGGAAGTCTCACTTGCCTCCCGCCCGCGCGGTCACACCCCAGGCGGTTGAGAAGGTCTCTGTTCTAACATGGGGGGGACGACACGAAGATCGAACGGGGGCCTGTCTTCGCACCCCCGCGTGGCCCGGCCGGTCTCCCATCACTCCCCAAGTTGCCGAAGCGGCGTGACATCCGGCTTGAGTTCGATTCCGAACCACAGTTTGATCAGGCGATTGTGGTCGGGGCAGTCGTAGGTGGGACGGTACTGATGCTATTTGGTGTCATCGGCGCGTACTCGCTCACCGTGGGTGCAATCGCCCTGATCCTGCGAACTCCAGCATGATTCCGGTGTTGGCGTGGTGAACGGTGCATGAACTTGGGCGTTGGCGCACAGGACTTGTCGCTGGACGCGGATTTCCGCAAACCCGTGGTACACCCGCCGCCC
>JANNQE010000700.1:0-4528 GCA_031441625.1 Planctomycetia bacterium | reverse complement strand
GGGCGGCGGGTGTACCACGGGTTTGCGGAAATCCGCGTCCAGCGACAAGTCCTGTGCGCCAACGCCCAAGTTCATGCACCGTTCACCACGCCAACACCGGAATCATGCTGGAGTTCGCAGGATCAGGGCGATTGCACCCAGCAGCAACAGCAGGGCGTACCGCATGGCTCTTCCGAGGTCGGTGTGAGCGTGCGGGGATAGGCGAGTGGGAGAGTGGCGTCAACTGCAAACACAGTGCAACCCCAACGGGGCGACCGGGAATAGCCAGGGGTGAGGGAGCATCGGAGATGCGACGGAACCCCTGGTAGCAGCCACCAACCACCCCCGCAGCCCCGAAGGGGCGACCCATTGTGATCGGGTCGCCCCTTCGGGGCTGCGGTCATTTTCTCCTACGTTTCCAGTGGTTCCGCTCGCTTCGCTCGCTCCACCCCTGGCTATTCCCGGTCGCCCCTTCGGGGCTGCCCTGCTCGCACGCTCGCGGTGAAGACGATCAACTCGCCCGCTTCCGCTTCTTCCCTTCGCCCGGCACTTCGACGCCGTCGATGAACCGCTTGCAGTCGGGCAGTGCTTCCAGGAACGTCTGGCCGTAGCTCTTCGTCAGTACCCGCGGGTCGAACAGCACCACGATGCCCTTGTCGGTCGCGGTGCGGATGAGCCGGCCGAACCCCTGCTTCAACTTGATGGCGGCTTGCGGCACCTGGTAGTCGAAGAACGGCTTGCCGCCGTCCGCCTCGATCGCTTCCAACCGGGCTTCGGTGAGCGGGCGGTCGGGCACGGCGAACGGCAGCTTCGTGATGATGACGTTCTGGAGCGCCTCGCCCCGCACGTCCACGCCCTGCCAGAAGCTGTCCACGCCGAACAGCACGCCCTTGTCGGCGGTGCGGAACGCTTCGAGCATCTTCGGGGCGGGCTGGCCGTCGCCCTGGCAGAAGAAGGTGTACCCGTGGCGGGCGAACCACGGCCGCAGCTTCTCCGCCGCCTTGTTCAGCGCGACGTAGCTGGTGAACAGCACGAACGCCCGCCCGCCGGTCTTGTCGATGTACTCGGGCAACAGGTCTTGCACCTTCGCCTCGTACACGGCCGGTTGCGACGACGGGTCGGGCATGTCGCGGAACAGGTGCAGTTCGGCCTGCTCGCGGAAGTTGAACGGGCTGCCGAGCAGTTTCGTCTTCGCGTCCGGCAACCCGAGCCGATCTTGAAACAGGGCGAAGCCGTCGGCCCCGCCGGTGCTCAGCGTGGCACTCGCCAGCACCACCGTCGGGATCTTGTCGTACAGTTGCTCCTTCAGCGCCGGCCCCACATCGATGGGCGCGCTGTTCAGGCTCACCCGCGGCACTCGGCCGCCCTGCCGCACCTCCGCCCAGTAGACGTGCCCGTCGAGTTTGTGCCCGATCCACTCCCGCACCTCTTTCGCCGTCCCCGTCAGTCGCTCGGCCCGGCCGGTCAGTTCGAGCTTCTCCTCTTCACTGCTGCGGGTCTTGGCGAGCCGCGTGAGGTGGCTGGCGAGCTTGTCCAGTTCTTCGCTCAGCACGTCGGGCACGGGGTTCGGCTCCCGCACGCGGCCGGTGCCGCGGCTCTGCTTGCTCAGCCAGTGGTGCACCGCCGCGAACATCCGCTCGTTCGCCTGCCGGGTGGCTTCGACCTGGTTGGCCGATTCCAAATCGCCGAGCGTGGCGAGCACCCCCTTGTGGCCTTTCGGCGCGAACAGTTGGTTCAACACGTACTCGATGCCGCCCTGACTCACGCCGATGCCCAGGTGGTCCGCGGCCACATCTTCGAGCGTGTGGGCCTCGTCGAAAATCACCGCGTGGTAGTCAGGCAGCACACCGCCGCCCTGCCGCCGCACGGCCAGGTCGGCGAAGAAGAGGGCGTGGTTGACGATCAGCAGGTTGCCGCCGAACGTGGCCTTGCGGGCGCGGTAGTAGAAGCACTCGGCGTGCGTCGGGCACTTGCGGCCGAGGCAGTTGCCGCCGTCCGATTCCACCGCGTCCCACACGCCCGGGAGCGGCTGGAAGGGCAAATCCGACTTGCTCCCCTCTTCGCTCTTGCGACTCCACTTGCCGATTTCGATCAGTTGCGTGACGGCCGCCGGGTCAGAGAACAACGTGCCCATCTTCTGTTGGGCGACCCGTAGCCGTCGCTTGCTCAGGTAGTTGCCGCGGCCCTTCACCAGCACCGGGCGGAACTCGTCGGGCATCACGCTTTGCAGGAACGGGATGTCCTTGCGGATGAGCTGCTCTTGCAGGCTGATGGTGTGCGTGCTCACCACGATGCGGAGGTCTTTGTTCTTCGCCACGGCTTGAATGGCCGGCACGAGGTAGGCGAAGCTCTTGCCGACGCCGGTGCCGGCCTCGACGAGCAGCTTCTTCTTCGACGACAGCGCCTGCTCGACCGCCTCGGCCATCTCGACCTGTTGCGAGCGGGGTTCGTAGTGGTCGAACGCCTTGGCGATCAGCCCGCCGTCGGCGAGGACATCTTGAATGGTGGACATGCCGGGAATTGTGACCGCGGACGCGGGAAAGCGGAAGGCGGGTTGGTACGAACGGTGAACCGGCGGCGTGAGCCGCCTGGGTGATCAAACACCCAGGCGGCTCGCGCCGCCGGTTCACAAGAGATTCACGTCACTTCCCGTCGCCGCCGAGCTTCTTGAAGTATTCGCCCACGCTCTCTTTGGCGTCGCGGGGCAGGCGTTGCAGGTCGGCGGCTCCGGGGGCGTCCTGGGCGGCGCGCTTCAGTTGGGCACCGAGTTCCTTGTCGGTCTTCTTGGTGAACCCCTGACCCTTCGTCAGCCCGCCGAACTGCGTCTCGCCCTTCAGGTCCATCAGCGACCGCTTGCGGACCTCCTCGAACCCGGTGTCGGCGTCCTTGTTCCACTCCCGCTCGCCCGACCCGATGCCGCCCTTATTATTCATGCTCTTGCCCTTCGACTCCTTGTCGCCCTTCTTGTCTCCGCCCTCGCACTGGGCACACGCCTGCTTCCGCTCGCCCTTCAGCTTCTGCAGCCGCATCTCGGCCTCCTTCAGGTCTTCCACCTCGCCCTGCATCTTCTCGACCGACTTGCGGGCCTGCTCGAGTGCGTTGGCCGCTTCCTCCTGGTCGTCCTTGTTCAGCGCGTCGCTCGCGCGTTGCAGTTGCTGGCCGAGTTGCTCCAGTTCTTCCTTGCCGGAATCCTGCTCCTGCTTCAACTTCTCAAGCTCGCGGTCGAGTTCGGCCGCGTCTTCCGGGCGGTTCTCTTTCTTCGCCTCGTCGCGTTTCTTCTCCAGCTCCTTCTTCTTCTCCTCCTTGTCGCGGTCGAGCCGCTCCAGTTCGTCCTTCATCTTCTCCAGTTGCTTGCTCAGTTTCTTGGCGTCTTCGGGGGTCAGTTCCTTGTCCTGCGCTTTCTTCTTGAGGCCTTCAAGTTCCTCCTCGGCCTTGTCCAGGTCGCCCTTCGCCAGCGCGTCGTTCAGCTTGTCCGCGCCGCCTTCGCCGAAGTCGTCGTCCTTGGTCAGCTTGTCGAGCTGGTTCAGCTTGTCGGCCAGTTGCTTCAACTCCTGCTCCTTCTCCTTGGTGAACTTCTCCACCTTCTCTTCCAGCTTGGTCAAGTCCGCGGCCTTCTCCGACGCCTTCTCCTTCGAGATGTCGTCGTAGGGGTCTTTGTCGTACTTGCCGTTCAGGTCTTTCAGTTCCTTGTCGAGTTCGGCCAGCACCTTGTCACGGTTCTCCCGCTTGGCCAGGTCGTCGAGCGCCTTCTCCCGCTTCTGCTCGGCTTCGGTCTTCTTCGCGGGGATCGCGTTCGGATCGGCCGGGGTGGTGCCGTTCCCTTCCTTCTTCGCTTCCGGCGTGCCGGCGAAGTTGATCGGGCTGGGGTTCCACCAGATCACCACGGCCACGAGCCCCAGCACGAACACCGGGGCGAGCGCCGCCGTCCACCGCGGCTTCACCGGGAACCGCTCGCCCACGTGCAGCTTCTTCACCTTCGCCTCGGCGTCGGCGGCGACCGCTTTCCCTGCCGGGGTGTCGTGTAGGTCAGGCGTCAGCGACAGGGCCGTCGTGACGCGCTCGCGGAGGTCGAACCGGCTGTCCACTTCCAGTGCCGCCTGTTGCCGTGTCGGGGCCGTCTTGATCGTCTGCCAAACGGCCATGCCGAGGCCGACGGCGGTCATACCGGCGAGGACCGTCCAGCGGAGCCACACCGGGGCACCGTCGATCAGCAGCGGCTGGACGAAGAACCAGGCCAGGGCGATCCCCGTGGACACGCCCAGCCAGAGCGACAGGTTGTTCAGGAGCGACTGCCCGACCAGCCGGCGGAGGGCGGTGTGAACGGACTGATCGACGAATGACAGTTGGGCGGGCATGAGAATGCGTCCCCGGAGGTTGACAGTATTCTACCAGACGTTCAACCCCCGCGGGAGGGGGAGTGTAACTTCGTTGATCGGTAGGGGCACCCCTTGTGGGTGCCCTACGGGGGGCATCCACACGGGGTGCCCCTACTTCAACACAGCCGCCACGAGCGATTCGGCCTTTGCCGGTTGCTTGCCGTCGGCGTTCA
>JANNQE010000699.1:0-2248 GCA_031441625.1 Planctomycetia bacterium | reverse complement strand
GGGGGTTTGGCCCCCCAACCCAACCACTGGCGCGTTCCCCCCCGCTACGGGCCCCCGCCGTGTGGGAAAACCCCCCCCCCCCCCCGCTACGGCGCGGGTCGCCACCGCCGACTTTCTCCGACCCGCTCCACCAACTTGAGAACCACTAGCGGAGACACCCCCGCGCCGTCATCAGCTCGACGATGCGGGTCACGCACTCGTCCATGCCGACCTGATCGGTGTTCAACACCAAATCCGGGGCGGTCGGCTCCTCGAACGCCGCCGACACGCCCGGCATCTGCGCGATCTTGCCCGCGTCGGCCAGCTGGTACGCCCCGCTCTGGTCGCGGGCACGCAGCACCTCCATCGGGGCGGTGCAGTACACCTCCAGCACGCGGTCGCGGCCGATCAACTCCTTCGCCTTCTCCCGCACCGCCTCGTGTGGGGCGACGAACGCGGCGACGGTAATCACGCCCGCGTCGTTCAGCAGTTTCGCCACCTCGGCCGACCGCCGCAGGTTCTCCGAGCGGTCGTCGGCGGTGAACCCCAGGTCGCGGTTCAGCCCGTGCCGCATGTTCTGCCCGTACAGCACCGTCACCGCCCGCCCCGCGTCCCACAGGCGGCGCTCCAACTGGTACGCGATCTGGCTCTTGCCGCTGCCCGTCAGCCCGACGAGCAGCACCGTCACCGGCGTCTGGTTGAAGCGCTGCTCGCGCTCGGCCGGCGAAATCAGGCTCTCGCGGCTCTTGGTAGTGACGACCGCCTCGGCCTGCCGCGGGCCGCCCGCTTCCACGATCATGCCCGCCCCGACGGTGGTGTTCGCCAGCCGGTCGATGAGGATGAACGCGCCGGTCGCCGCGTTCACACGGTACGGGTCGCACGCCAGCGGGCGGGTCAGGCTGAGCTGCACGCGGCCGACCTCGTTCAGCCCCAGGCGGGCGACGGGCCGGTGCTCCAGGGTGTTCACGTCCACGCCGTAGCGGAACGCCGACACCTCCGCCGCCACCTGCCGGGTGGTGTGCTTGAGCGTGTACGTGCGGCCGGGCACGAGCGGTTGCTCGGCCATCCAGACCACCATCGCGTCGATCTGGCTGGTCACGTGCGGCGGGCTGGCGGGGTGAACGAGCATGTCCCCGCGGCTCACGTCCACTTCGTCGGTCAGCGTCACCGTCACCGCCTGCGGGGCGAACGCCTCGGTCAGTTCGCCGTCGTACGTCACGATCGACTTCACCCGACTCCGTTTGCCCGACGGCAGCACCGTCACCTCGTCGCCGACGCGGACGATGCCGGACGCCACCGTGCCGGCGAACCCGCGGAAGTCCAGGTTCGGGCGGAGGACGTACTGCACCGGGAACCGCAGGTCGGTCAGGTTGCGGTCGCTGGCGATGTGGACCGTTTCGAGGTGTTCGAGCAAAGCGGACCCATGATACCACGGCATGGCGTCGCTCTTCGTCGCCACGTTGTCGCCCTTCAGCGCGGACATGGGGATGAAGACGACATCGGGGACGTCGAGCTTGGCGACGAACCCGGTGTAGTCGGCCTTGATGCGGTCGTACACCTCCTGCGAGAAGCCGACGAGGTCCATCTTGTTGATGGCCACGACGACGTGCCGGATGCCGAGCAGCGAGACGATGAACGAGTGCCGGCGGGTCTGCGTCTGCACCCCGTGGCGGGCGTCGATGAGGATGATGGCGAGCTGGCACGTGCTCGCACCGGTGGCCATGTTGCGGGTGTACTGCTCGTGGCCGGGGGTGTCGGCGATGATGAACTTCCGACGATCGGTCGAGAAGTACCGATAGGCGACATCAATGGTGATGCCCTGCTCGCGCTCGGCCTTCAGGCCGTCGGTCAGGAGCGCCAGGTCGATCTCGCCGGCCCCGGTGGTGCCGACCTTCTCGCTGTCCCGCTTCACGGCGGCGAGTTGGTCCTCGTAGATCATCTTCGTGTCGTGCAGCAGCCGGCCGATGAGCGTGCTCTTGCCGTCGTCCACGCTGCCGCACGTGAGGAACCGCAACAGTTCCTTCTTCTGGTGCCGGGCGAGGTAGGCGTGGATGTCTTCGTGCGTCAGGTCGGCGGTGTGCATCGTCGTGAATCCCAGAGCCCAGGGTTCACACCCTGGGCTATTGACTGTCGCCCCTTCGGGGCTTAAACAGGAACGCCGGAAGCCCCGAAGGGGCGACAGTCAATAGCCCAGGGTGTGAACCCAGGGCTCTGGGATTCACGACGAAGCACACCGCCGACCAGACGCACGAAGACATACACGCCAACC
>JANNQE010000698.1:0-10743 GCA_031441625.1 Planctomycetia bacterium | reverse complement strand
GCCGTGACCGGGTGAGTTGCCCCACCCGGCCACTCCGTTCCCGGTTCCAGGGGTGAGCGGGTGCCGCCCGGCAGGCGGCACCTACCTCTTGTTACCCGACGAACACCCCGCTGATGGTGTTCTCCCAGTTCGGGCTGAAGGTGTTCAGCGCCGCACCCGTGCGGGGGTTGTAGAACCGCGCGACCGGGCGGACGCCGGGGCCGGTGCCGACGAACAACTCGGCCATCCCGTCCCCGTCCAGGTCGGTGGCGGCCACCCGCACGCCGCCGGTGTTGCCGTTCAGGTCGAACGCGAACTGGTCCGTCACCGTCGTCACCCGCCCGGCCGTCAGGTCCCGCCCGCTGATCGTCCGCACCCGCGGGCTGCCGCCTTCACCCGCCCCGGCGATCACCTCTGCGAACCCGTCCCCGTCTACGTCGCCCACCGTCACGTACACCCCGCCGAAGAAGGTCGGCTCGAAGGCGAAGAAGTCGCCCACCAGCTTCGGCTGCGTGTTCGTCGGCAGGCCGCGGCCGTCGTACACGGCCACTCGCGGGCCGCCGCCGAACCCGGCCGACACCACCAGATCCGTCCGCCCGTCGGCGTTGATGTCGCCCGTCGCAACGCGCGCGCCGCCGCGGAAGTTCACGTCCTCGATGCCCCAGAAGTCGGACATCACCCAAGCGGGGTTGCCCGACTTGAACACCCGCACCCGCGGGCCGCCGCCCTGGTCCGCCGACACCGCCAGGTCGGCCGTCCCGTCCCCGTCGAAGTCGCCGGTGGCCACGAACGAACCGCCGCGGAAGGCCGACTCGAAGGCGAAGAACGACTGCACCACCGCCCCGGTGTCGCCGTTGTAGATGGTCACGTGCGGGCCGCCGCCGGGGCCGGCCGCCGCCACCACGTCCGGGATGTCGTCCCCGGTCACGTCGCCCACCGCCGTCCGCACCCCGCCCGTGAAGCCGGGGAACGGGTCGAACCGGAACCGCTCCCGCCCGTTAGTCAGGTCGTACACCCGCACCCGGCTGCCGCCCTCGCCGTCGCCTGTGGCCACGAACTGGATCGGGCGGGTGGTGTTCACGCTGCCCAGCGCGGCGAAGTCCGGCACCGACGCCGTCGGCGTCGCCGTGCTGCTGCCCAGGAACAACCGCTTCGACGTCTCCCACGGCTGCACCGCCTCGACTGGCAGCGCCGGCGTGGGGGCCACCTGCCGCACGATCTCGCCGAAGCGGTACTCGAGGGCGCTCTCGCCGGGCACCAGCACGATGCTCCGGATGACGTCGGTGGTGCCGATCGCCCCGCCGCCGGTGCCGACCGTGTTCTGCCCCTGGGCGAACAGGGCCGGCTGCGTCTCCGTCAGCGTGTAGGTGCCGGGTCGCAGGTCCGGGATGGTGTAGTTGCCGCTCGCGTCGGTCGTCAGCGTGCGGGCCACCGGGCCGCGGTCGTCGGTGCCGGTCAGCACCACCCGCACGCCGGGGATGCCCGGCTCGCTCGGCTCCTGGCGGCCGTTGTTGTTGCGGTCCTCGTACACCGTGCCGGCCACCCGCGCCGGGCGGATCTCGGCGAAATTGTTCTCCACCGCGTTGCCGTCCACCGGCAGCACGATCTGCGCGATGCGGTCGGCGTCGGCGGCGCCGCGGCCGGCGAGCCCGCCCAGGCTGCCGGGCGTGTCGGTGCCGTCCAGGTAACCGGCCGGCTGCGCCTCCCGCACGGTGTAGGTGCCCGGCGGCAGGTTGGTGAAGGCGTACCGCCCGTTGGCGTCGGCCGTGACGGTGAGCGGCCCGCCGCTCAGCGGGTCGAGGATCGGGTTGCCGAACACGTCCGACCCTTCCAGCACCAACACCGTGCCGGGGATGGCCGGGTCGCCCGGCTGCTGCACGCCGTCGTTGTTCACGTCCTCGAACACCACTCCGGCGATGCGGCCGCGGCCGGCGTACCCGAAGTCCACGTCCGTGCGGGTCTGGTTCGCCGGCAGCCCGCCGAACACCGTCTGGTCGCCGCTGCCGGCCGGGCTGTCCAGGTCGCCCACCGCGTCCAGGCCGGTGACCGGCAGCGACAGCACCGTCACGCGGAAGTCACTGCTCGGCCCGTACACCGGCAGCCCGCCGAAGGTGTACACCCCGTCCGCGCCGGTGGTGGTGGTGAAGTTGAGGTCGTCGGCGGTGTTCACCAGGCCGTCCGGCCCGGCGAGCACCAGTTGCACGACCGCGCCGGGGATGCCGCCCTCGCCGGGGTCTTGCGCCCCGTTGCGGTTCTGGTCGAGCCACACGCGGTCGCCCAGGCCGGCCGCCCCGCGGTAGCCGAAGTCCACGTCGGTTCGGGCCTGGCCGTCGGTCAGGGTGGCGTCGGCCGCGTGCGCCGTGCCCGTGCCGTCCAGGTCGAACGTCTGCGTCACGTTGCCCGGCAGGGTGGCCGTGTTCACCGTCACGCGGAAGTTGCCCGCCGGCAGGCCGTCGAAGGTGTACATCCCGTTCGTGCCGGCCGTGGCGGTGGTGGTGACGTCGTCGGCGTTGCCGAACACCCCGTCTTGACCGGCGTAGGTGAGGGTGAGGCCGACGCTCGGCAGGCTCGGCTCGCTGGCGGTGGCGTCTTGCACGCCGTCGCCGTTCGCGTCCAGCCACACGCGATCCCCCAGCCGCCCGGTGCCGCGGTAGCCGAAGTCGATGTCGCGGCGGTCGGGGGCGGCCGGGCCGGTGGCCAGGGTGCCCGCCCAGGTGCCGTCGGTGGTGCCGTCCGGGTCCACCGTGTTGCTCACCCCGGTGGGCAGCCCGCCGGTGACGCGGACGGTGTACGTGATCGCGGCGGCGGTGCGGTCGTTCACCGGCAGATTGTCGAACAGGTACTCGCCGTCCGGCCCGGTGGTGGCGGTGATCGTCAGGTCTTGCAGGCCGTCGCCGTTCACGTCGGCCGTCAGCACCACCGTCACCCCCGTGATCCCCTCGCCGGCGTCGGCCACACCGTTGTTGTTCAGGTCGAGGAACACCGTGTCGCCGATGCTGCCGTCGCCCCGGTAGCCGAAGTCCTGGAGCAGGTTGATCGGGTCGGTCGGGTTCAGGGTCAGCGAGCTGGTGCTGTTGTTGCCGCCGTCCGGGTCGGTGGTGTTGGTCACGCCCGCCAGCAGGTCGGCCGTGTTCACCGTCACCGTGTAGGTGATCAGCGTGCCGGCCGGGTTCCGCACGGGCAGGTTGTCGAAGCGGTAAAGGCCGCTGGCGTCGGTGGTGGCGGTGAACGTCTCGGTCACGCCGTTCCCGTCCACGTCGGCGGCGAGCGTCACTCGCACGCCGGTGATGCCTTCGCCCGGATCGGCCGTCCCGTTGTTGTTCACGTCCAGGAAGACGGTGTCGCCGATGGCGCCCGGCCCGCGGTAGCCGAAGTCCTGCGTCGGGTCGTTCGTGGCGGCGGTCGTCAGGCTGGTCGTGCTGGTGCTGTCGTTCCCGCCGTTCGGATCGACCGTGTTCGAGATCGGCGTGCCGCTGCCCGTCTGCGGTAGGGTGCTGGGGTCCACCGTCACGGTGTACGGCACGCCGCCGGCGGAGGTCCGCAGGCCGGTGAACTGGTAGAAGCCGCTGGCGTCGGTGGTGGCCGTCACCGTCTCCGGGGTGCCGTCGCCGTCCAGGTCGCCGGTCAGGAACACCCGCACGCCGGCCAGCCCTTCGCCCGTGTTCGGCAGGCCGTCGTTGTTCGCGTCCACGAAGACGGTGTCGCCGACGCTGCCCACGCCGCGGTAGCCGAAGTCGCGGGTCGGGTCGTTCGGCGTGGCGGTGCTCAAGGTGCTGGTGGCGGTGCCGTCGAGCGGCCCTTGCGGGTCGGTGGTGGGCGTGGTGTTCACGCCCGCGGGCAGGGTGGTGGGGTCCACGACGACGGTGTACGTCACCCCGCCGGCGGTCGTCCGCAGGCCGGTGAAGGTGTAGAAGCCGTTCGTGTCGGTGGTGGCAGATACGGTCTCCGTGGTGCCGTCGCCGTCGAAGTCGCCGACCAGCCGCACCCGCACGCCGGCGATCCCTTCGCCACTGCTCGGCAGGCCGTCGTTGTTCACGTCCAGGAAGATGGTGTCGCCGACGCTACCGCCCCCGCGGTAGCCGAAGTCGCGGGCCAGGTCGATCGGGGCGACGGGCGAGAGGGTGCTGACGGACTGGTTGTCGAGCGTACCGTCCGGGTCCACCGTCTGCGCCAGGGTGGGCGGCAGGGTGCCGGCGATCACGTTCACCGTGTACGCCTTGGGCACGACCGGCACGCCGTTGTCGCCGTCCACCACCAGGCCGCTGAACAGGTAGAAGCCGTCGCCGCTGGTGGTAGCCGTGACGGTCTCGGTGGTGCCGTCGTTGTCCAGGTCGCCGGTCAGCGTGACCGTCACCCCGTTGATCCCCTCGCCGGCGTCGTACACGCCGTTGGCGTTGATGTCGTTGAACACGCGGTCGCCGATGCTGCCGACCCCACGGTAGGCGAAGTCGCGGGTCAGGTTGCTGGTGGTGACGGTCGTCAGGCTGGCGGTGGCGGTGCCGTCCAGGGTGGCGTCCGGGTCCACCGTCTGCGACACGCCGGTCGGCAGCGTGGCCGTGACCACCCGCACCGTGTAGGGCACGCCGCCGGCCGACACCCGCAGGCCACTGAACAGGTACTGGCCGTTCGTGTCGGTGGTGGCCGTTTGCGTCTCGGTGGTGCCGTCGCCGTTGAAGTCGCCGGTGAGCGTGAGTTGCACGCCGCCGATGCCCTCGCCGCTGTCGAACGTGTTGTTCGCGTTCACGTCCAGCCACACCGTGTCGCCGATGCTGCCCGGCCCGCGGTAAGCGAAGTCGCGGGTCAGTTTGGTCGGTGCGGCGGTCGTCAGGGAGGCGGTGGCGGTGCCGTCGAGGGTGGCGTCCGGGTCCACCGTCTGCGTCACGCTCGCGGGCAGGGTGGCGGCGACGACGGTGACGGTGTACGGCACGCCGCCGGTGGTCGTCCGCAAGCCGGTGAAGGTGTACTGACCGTCGGCCGCGGTGTTGGCCGTCTGCGTTTCGGTGGTGCCGTCGCCGTTGAAGTCGCCGACGAGCGTCACGGTCACGCCGTTCAGCCCTTCGCCCGCCTCGAACGTGCCGTTGTTGTTCACGTCCAGCCACACCGTGTCGCCGATGGTGCCGGGGCCGCGGTAGCCGAAGTCGCGGGTCGGGTCGTCCGGGGCGGCGGTGGTGCGGGTACTCGTGCTGGTGTTGTCGATCCCGCCGTCCGGGTCGACCGTCTGCGTCACGGCCGGCGGTAGGGTGGTGGTGTCCACCGTGACGGTGTACGGGACGCCGCCGGTGGTCGTCCGCAGGTTGGTGAACTGGTAGAAGCCGGCGGCGTTGGTGGTGGCGGTGAGCGTCTCGCCCGCGCCCACCGTGCCGTCGCCGTCCAGGTCGCCGGTCAGCCGCACGACCACGCCGCCGATGCCCTCGCCGGTGTTCGGGCTGCCGTTGTTGTTCACGTCGAAGAAGATCGTGTCGCCGACGGTGCCGGTGCCGCGGACGCCGAAGTCGCGGGCCAGGTCGGGCGTGCCGCTGGTGGGTGTGCTCGCCTGGGTGTTCCCGCCGGTGGTGGTGTACGCGAACGGGGAGAGCGGCACGGTGGCGTCCTGCACCCGCACGCGGTACGTGCCGGGCCGCAGGCCGGTGAACGAGTAGTTGCCGGTGCCGTCGGTGGTGGCGGTGGCCTGGCCGGTCACGTCGCCGGTCCCGTCGAACGCGCCGTCGAGGCCGGCGTAGTCGAGGACTAGCACCACCCCGGCCAGGCCGGACTCGCCCGCCTGCTGGGTGCCGTTGCCGTTGGTGTCGTACCACACCGTGTCGCCGATGGCCGTCGGGCGGTACAGCCCGGCGTCCACCGTCTGGTTGCTGTCGCCCAGCGCCAGGGCGTAGTCGCCGGTGAACCCGGTGCCGGTGTTCGCGTCGCTGTCGGTGGCGTCGGTCGCCGTGCCCGCGTCGGCGGTGGTGCGGGTGAAGGTGACGGTGCCGTCGGTGTCGCCGAACCGCACCCGGTAGTTGCCGGCCGCCAGGTTGGGGAAGGAGTACGCGCCGCCGGCGGACGTGGTGGTGGCGATCAGTGGGGTGGCCAGTTCACCCGGCTGGAAGGTGCCGTCGTTGTTGGCGTCGAAGTACAGTTCGACCGACACGCCGTCGATGCCCACCTCGGTGCCGCCGTCCTGCCGTCCGTTGGCGTTCAGGTCGTGCCACACCAGGTTGCCCAGTTGGGCGGTGCCGCGGTAGCCGAAGTCCACGTCGGTGCGGGCGTTCAGCGGGTCGCCGACGGTGGACGACACGAGCACGTCGAGCGGGTTGACCGGGCTGGGCGCGCCGCCGTTGTCGAGCGAGTCGGTGAAGGTGGGGAAGCGGGCCGGCGGGCTGGCCTGCACGCGGTACGTGTCGGTCGCCCCGTTCACCAGCAGGCCGGTGAACGTGTAGTTGCCGGTGGCGTCGGTGGTGGTGGTGAAGGTCACGTCGTCGCCGTCGCCGAGGGTGCCGTTCATGCCCTCCCAGATGGCCGTGACGGTCGCCCCGGCGATGCCCGGCTCGCCGGCGTCCTGCACCCCGTCGCCGTCCGCGTCGTACCACACCCGGTTGCCCAGGCTGGCGTTCCCGCGGTAACCGAAGTCGCGGGTCTGGTCGCTGTTGGCGGCCACGGTCAGTTGTGTGGTGCTGGTGTCGTCGAGCGTGCCGTCCGGGTCCACCGTCTGCACGGCGTTGGTCGGCAGGTCGGCCGTGTCCACCGTCACCCGGTAGGTGATCTGCGCGCCGGCCGGGGTGGTCAGCCGCAGGTCGGAGAACTGGTAGAAGCCGTTCGCCCCGGTGGTGGCGGTGAGGGTGGTGGTGGTGCCGGTGCCGTCGAGGTCGGCGGTCAGCCGCACCCGCACGCCGGACAGCCCCTCGCCGGCGTCCGAGGTGCCGTTGCTGTTCAGGTCGAGGAAGACGGTGTCGCCGATGCGGCCGGGCACGAACCCGGCGTCGAACGTGTGGTCGTTCTCGCCCGCGTTCCCCGTGGCGGCGGTGATGACGGCCCGGTTGCCGGTTGCCGCCTGCGCGTCCGAGTCGCGGGCGTCGCCGTTGGCGGTGACGTCGGCGTCTTGCGAGCTGAGGCCGAACCCGGCCACGGCCGTCTGCGTGCGGTCGATGCGGATCTGGTACGCGCGGTTGTACAGGACGGTGTCGGCGAAGAAGGCGTTGCCCCCGCTCGTGCGGCGGGTGTCGTTGCTGAAGTAGTAGGTGCCGTCGGCGGCGGTGGCGACGGTGCCGAGGACGGTGCTGGTGGCCGGGTCGAACAGCTCGACCACCACCCCGCCGATGCCCTGCTCGCCGGCGTCCTGGATGCCGTTCGCGTTCACGTCCTTGAACAGGCGGTTGCCGATCTCGACCGGGGCCAACTCCCGCACCAGGGTCAGGCCGCCCAGCCCGTTCGCCTTGCCGAACGTGTCGAGCGGGTTGTTCCCGTTCGTGGTGGCGTACGCCTGGTACGCCTTCGCCTCCGCCCCGCTCGTGTTGTTCATCCAACTGAACCCGCCCGTCCGGACGGTCGAGCCGGGGTCCATCTGGGTGGTCACCACGTCCGGGAAGCCGGCCACTTGCAGGGTGGCGCCCATCGACGTCTCGCCGTGGCTGGTGCCGAAGTTCTCCTGATAGTAGAACTCGCCGCCGCCCGGCCCGCGGGCGTTGTTCTGCGGCCCGGCACCCTGGCCGGCCGGCCCGCGGGCGTTGGCCTCCAGCGTCCACCCGCCGGCGAAGTCGTTCGGCGTGTTGATGAACGCGCGGAGGGTGTCGCCGGAGGTGAACCCTTCGACGCGGGTGGTCGTGTTGCCCGGGATGCTGAACGAGAAGTACCCGATCTGGTCCGACCCGCGGTCGCGGAGGCCGAGGGCCATGTTGCCGATCGCGTCGAACCCGATGTCCGAGAACATGGCCTGGGGGGCCACCCCGCGGGTGGCACCGGCGGCGGTGGAGAAGTACGTCGGCCGCCACGGCTCCCAGGTGGTCGGCAGGGTCGGGTCGGTGAACCCGATGGACGACTGCGTGCGGGTGTAGTTCAGCCGGGCGGTGTGCAGCGGGGTGCCGGTGAAGGTCATCGCCGCCGGGTCGAGTTCGTAGATGGCGGCCATCAGCTCGTCGCGGGAGGTCTGGTCGCCGACCGCGCCGAGCGTCTCGGCCGTGTACGTCACCCCCACGTACACCTTGCCGTTGTGGTACTGGACGGCGAACGGACGGAGGTCGTCCGAACGGAAGCGGGCGGCGGTGATGATCGTGCCGCTCACGTCCAGCGGGTGAGCGGGACGCTCACCCGCTGGACGGTGGCGATGGTCAGCGGGCCGCTGGTGGGGACGCGGTACAACTGGCGGTCGGCCAGGTTCATGACGAACACGAACTGCCCGTCGTCGGACGCGTCCATGCCGCCCAGCCCGGTCTTGCCGACCGCGTCCCACCCGGCGTTCCCGTTGTCCGTGTCGTAGTCGCCCGTGTCGTGCTGGTTCGCCCCGGCCGTGTTCGGCCCGAAGATGGCGTTCAGGTCGGCGTACAGGAGCGACCCGGCCGGCGGGTTGTACCCGGCCGCCGCCCCCGCCGGGTAGTTGAAGCGGTACACCGCCCCGGTGCCGTCCGGCCCGAACCCGGCGTGCCGTTTGAAGTACGCCGACGTGTACACGTTCCGGGCGAACGGGTCGTAGGCCACCCCGTACACCGACCCGAGCCGGCTGTTCGGGATGTCGATCAGCTTGGTGCCGGTGTCGTACCCGGCGCCGGTGGTGCCGCCGGCCGAATACCGCACGGCGTACAGCGAGGTGGCGGTCGGGCTGTCCGTCGCCGGGCTGCCGTAATTCATCTGCGTGTTGATGATGATCGGGTCGTCGGTGCTGAAGTCGGCCGGCCGCACCAGCCCGACGCTCACCGCGCTCGCCGACCCGGTGGTCACGAACTGCACGCCGGTGCCCGAGTCCGGGCCGTGCGGGCCGAACCGGAAGCCGGTCGGCAGGCCGGTGAACTCGACCCGCAGGGGGTCCGCCTGCGATCCGGAAATGGTGAGCGAGTACGTGCCGTCGGACTGGGTGACGGTCGTCCCGCGGCTGGCACCGGTGGCGTCGAAGGCCGTCACCGTGACGCCACCCAGCCCGCGGTCGACGGCGGTGGCGAAGGTGCCGTTCCCCTCGTTGGAGCCGGTGCCAAGGGTGTCCCGCGTACCGTTCGCGTTGAAGTCCTGGAACACCACCCCGGTGACGGCCGGCACCGAGCGGTCTTCGAGCGGCTCCACCCGCAGGCGGCGGGTGTGGATGGGGCCGTCGTCGTCGGCCGGCCGAACATCGTGCGGACCCAACGAGACCAGCGGGAGCGAGTCACTTCGTACATGGGGAGACCGTGGGTGTGGAAGCGCGGCGGTTGCGGACAACCGTCCGATTCCGGGGGCGAAGGTCGATCAAGTGCGGGCGGTGTCACATGCCGGGGTGCGAGCCTTTGAGCCAGTTGCGGAGGTTGATCGTCGAGTCGCCGACCGTCAGCGGGTGCGCGTCGATGGCGGTCACGGGGATGATCCCCATGTTGCTGTTCGTCACGAACGCCTCCCGCACGTCGGGCAGGCGGGCGGCGGGGATGACGGCCTCGCGGATGGGCACCGGGGCGTGCCGCAGCAGGTGCCCGCGGACGGTGCCGGGGAGCAGCAGCCCGCCCTCGGCGGACGGCGTCTCCCAGCCGGTGTCGAACCGCAGGAAGATGTTGGCGTGGGAGGCTTCGAGCACGTTCCCGGCGGCGTCGAGCATGAGCGACGAGTCGAACCCGTTGCGGCGGGCCTGCGCGCCACTGCGGAAGCGGTAGGCGTAGTGGAACGTCTTCCACGACAGGTGCGGGTGGTCCTCCCGCAGGGCGTTCGCGCGGGTTTCGAGCCGCACGCTGTTCACCGGGGCGGGCGGCAGTTGGGCGGTCATCCACAGTTGGCCCGGCCGGCCGGGCGGCCCGGCCGTCACGTTCAGCCGCAGCACCACGTCCATGTGGGTGGTGAGCGCCCGCACGAAGGTGGACACCTGGCGGGCGTCGGGCAGCGGGTGCGGGGTCAGGTCGATGTCCAGCAGGGCGGCCGTGTGACGGAGGCGGTCCAGGTGTTCGGCCCACAGCCACGGCACCCCGCCGACGGTGCGGGTGGACTCCCACACGCCGCGGCCGAACAGCAGGCCCTCGTCGGCCGGGTCGATGGCGAACGCCTCCCGCGCGACGATCTCGCCCGGCCGCCACAGCAGCCCGTTGATGCGGATCAAGTCGTGCAGGATGGGCAGCGGGGTGCCTTCCGGCGGTTGTACGCCCAGCTTGTTGAGCACGCCGACTGGGTCGCGGAGCATCAGGTCGCGGGCGGCCGGCGGTGCCCAGTGGAACGGGTGGGGGAGGACGGCGCGGGCGGTCATGATCGTTTTCCGGATGGGGCAGAAAAGCGACCGCTCGGCCGACACGCGGTCCGCGAGGGGACGGCGGGCGGTGTCAACCGGGCGTTGTCGGACGGAAACGTCGTCGGGGTACGAATCACCCCGGACGCGGGATTTCAGTTCCTAGAACGCGGTCGCCGACGGGGGTTCTGATTTCTGCCGCTCGACGTGAAAAATGGCCGCCCGTGCGGGGTGTGTCCGACAGGGGATGTGGCAAATCCGGACGAAACGTCGGCCGGCCGTCTGGTGCCGGCGGAGTTGTGAGGTGTGGGCGAAACGCGAACGGACTGATGTCGGTGCCGCCTGCCGGGCGGCACATCGGGTAGGGTGGCCCGCTCTCGCCGAGAGCGGGAATCAGAACCCGC
>JANNQE010000697.1:0-1666 GCA_031441625.1 Planctomycetia bacterium | reverse complement strand
GGGGGGGTGTGGCACCCCCCCCGGTTGTTTGGGGGGGTGGTGGGGGCCGGGGGGGGGGCGGGGGGGGGGGGCCCCCCCCCCCCGCCCCCCCCCCCCCGCCGGTTCACCCGTGTCGGGTCACTTCTTCACGTCGAAGCAGTGCAGGTTGTCCTGGTCGCGGAGGTACAGCTTGCCGTTGGCGATGACCGGGTGCTGCCAGCTCGGCTTCCCGCTCTTGTCCGGGATGTCGAACGAGCCGACCACCTCGAACTTGTCCGGGCTGGCCTTCACCAGCGCCACCTTGGCGTTCTCGTACCGGAAGTAGAGCATGCCGTCGGCGTACACCACGCTGCCGCTGCCGCCGCCGCCGGCCGCCCCCTTCGTCTCCTTCCACTTGACCTCGCCCGTCTTGAACTCGACGCACGTCGGGTGGCCGTTGTTGTGCCGGTTCCCGAAGTACACGTAATCCCCCACCAGCACCATCCCGCCGTGGTGGTTCTGAATGTCGGGATCCTGTTTGCTCGGGTCGGGGGACACGTAGAGCTTCAACTCCTCGGCCTCGAACTTGCCGCCGCTCTCCTTGATGTGCAGCAGGGCCGCCCCGCCGTCTCGATACCCGGTGCTCGCCCACACCAGGTCGCCCTTCACCACCGGCGTGGGGATGTTGGCCGTGCCGTTCATGATGCGGGTGTACTGCCACAGCAGCTTGCCGGTCTTCGCGTCCACACCCACCACCCCGCCGTCCTTGCCCAACAGCGTGACATACATGTCTGTCTTGCCCACCGTCATCTTCACCGGCGAGGCGTACCCGCCGGCCCCGCCCGCCTTCTTCACTTCCGTCTTCCAGATCACTTCGCCGTCCTTCGCCTTCAGGGCCACCACGGCCGCCGTGTTCGAGCACGGGGTGCAGATGACCGTGTCGCCGTCCACCAGCACGCTCTCGCAGTACCCCCACCCCTGCACCTTCCCGCCGAACTCCTTCTGGTAGTTTTTCGCCCACTGCTCCTTGCCGGTCTTCGCGTCCAGGCAGACGAGCACGCCACCGCCGCTCAGGCAGTACACCCGCCCGCCGGCCACCGTCGGCGTGCCCCGCACCCCCTCCTCGTTCGACCCCTGGTTGGCGTCGGTGAACGGCACGCTCCACACCTCGCTCCCGTCCTTCTCGTTCAGGCACCACACGTGGTCTTTCTTGTCCTTCCGCCCGCCGCCGTAGATGAACCCGCCGGCCACCACCACGCTGCTATACCCGCCGCCGCACCCCTTCACCGTCCACAGCTTGGGCGGGCCGCCCTTCGGCCACTCTTGCAGCAGGCCGGTTTCGGTCGACACGCCGTCGCGGTTCGGCCCGCGCCACTGCGGCCAGTCGCCCGACTTCACGTCGGCGGACAGAACGGCGGTGGCCACCATCAGGGACACGGGCAGCATGGGGGAGACTCCGAAAGCGAGGTGCAACAGGGGCGGGCGGCCGGGAGGACCGGCCGTAGGAGAAGTGTACACGCCGGGAGTAGAACCGGGAACGGAGTGACCGGGTGCGGGGCAACACTCACCCGGTCACTCCGTTCCCGGTTCCAGTGGGTCGTCCGAAACCGGCGGACTCACGTCGCGCCGTTCGTCCTCCGCCGGCTTCATGCGGAACAGGAGCAGGTTACGGCTGTACTCCCGCACGTCCCACTCGTCCGGGGCGGGC
>JANNQE010000696.1:0-3904 GCA_031441625.1 Planctomycetia bacterium | reverse complement strand
GGGCGGCGGGTGTACCACGGGTTTGCGGAAATCCGCGTCCAGCGACAAGTCCTGTGCGCCAACGCCCAAGTTCATGCACCGTTCACCACGCCAACACCGGAATCATGCTGGAGTTCGCAGGATCAGGGCGATTGCACCCATGCCCGCGTAGTCGGCCGGGTTCACGTCGGCGAACGCCACGTCGGCCTTCATCTTGTACCCGGCGGATTCGATGGTGATGTCCCAGTCCGGGTGTCGGTCGTGCTGGACGAGGTGGTACACCCGCTTTTGCGGGGCGGCCACGTGAACGGTGTACCCGGCCTCGATCAGCCGGAAGTACGGGTAGAAGGTGTCGAGCACCTCGGCGGCGTCGCCGATGACGAGCAGCAGTTGGGGCATGGCAACCCTTCCGGTGGGACGTGTGTGTAAACTATTTGCATGACCCGCGACGACCTGGCCACCAAATACCTGGAATCCCTCCCGTACCCGCCGTACCCGGTGCAGGAGGAGGCGCTGCTGGCGTGGTTCACGTCGGATCAGGGGGTGCTGGTGTGCGCGCCCACCGGCACGGGCAAGACGCTCATCGCGCAGGCGGCATTGTACGAAGCCCTGCACACGAACACCGTGGCGTACTACACCACCCCGCTCATCGCCCTCACCGAGCAGAAGTTCGCCGAGATGCAGGCCTCCGCCGAGGGGTGGGGGTTCAGCAAAAACGACGTGGGCCTCGTCACGGGCAACCGCAAGGTGAACCCGAACGCCCGCGTCTTGGTCGTCGTCGCCGAGATCCTGCTCAACCGCCTGCTGCACGCCGACGGGTACGACTTCTCGCATGTGTCCGCGGTGGTGATGGACGAGTTCCACAGCTTCGCCGACCTGGAGCGCGGCATCGTGTGGGAACTGTCGCTCAACATGCTGCCCAAGCACATCCGGTTGTTGCTGCTGAGTGCCACCGTCGGCAACTCGGTCGAGTTCCTGAGCTGGCTCGACCGGATGCACGGCCGCAAGCTCGAACTGACCGAGGGCCGCGAGCGCAAAATCCCGCTGACGTACAAGTGGGCACCCGACGAGTTCCTGAACGACCTGCTCGTCGAGATGGCCCGCGGGAACGAGGCCAGCCGCAAGGTGCCCGCGCTGGTGTTCGCCTTCAACCGCGACGAGTGCTGGAGCATCGCCGAGCAACTGAAGGGCCTCGACCTGATGACGGCCGGGCAGAAGAAGGAACTGAACGCCGAGTGCGACAAGCTGGACTGGCCGACGGGCATCGGGCCGAAACTGAAACAGATGCTGCGGCGGGGGGTCGGCGTTCACCACGCCGGGCTGCTGCCGAAGTACCGCCGGGTGGTCGAAGAACTGTTCGAGAAGAAACTGCTGAGCGTGGCGCTGTGTACCGAGACGCTCGCCGCGGGGATCAACCTGCCGGCGCGGAGCGTCGTGCTGACGAGTCTGGTGAAGGGGCCGTTCGGTAAGGAGAAGGTGATCGACCCGAGCACGGCGCACCAGATCTTCGGCCGGGCCGGTCGCCCGCAGTTCGACACGGAGGGGTACGTGTACTCCGTGCCGCACGACGACGACATCCGCATCTCGAAGTGGAAGAAGCAGTACGACAGCATCCCCGAGACGACCAAAGACCCCGGCTTGATGAAGGCGAAGAAGGCGCTGCTGAAGAAGAAGCCGAGCCGCAACAGCCAGCGGAAGTATTGGGGCGAGGGCGATTTTGAGCGGCTGCAAGCGGCCCCGCCGGCGCGCCTGTACAGCAAAGGCCCGCTCCCGTGGCGGCTGCTGGCGTACCTGTTGAAGGTGTCGCCGGACGTGGGCAAGATTCGCGACGTGGTGCGGAAGCGGCTGCTCGACCAGCCGCGGATCGAAGCCGGCATGAAGCAGTTGGACCGCATGTTGCTGGTGCTGCACGAGCGCGGGTTCGTGAAGCTGGAGCCGGAACCGCCCCCTCCTGGCGAACCCGGCCCGCAAGGGCCGCGGGTGGGCGAGACAACAGACAAGACGGTGGACGTGACGCCGGGTGCTGCTCCCGTGTCTCCTGTCTCCGGTCTCGTGTCTTCCCAAGTGTCTCCCACGCACGCCCACCCCACAGACCGCCTCGACCAACTGCTCGCCTTCCGCGCGGTTCACCCGCTGTACGGGGCGTTCCTGGTCGAACACCTCGGCCTCGCCAACCGCGAGGAGCGCGTCCAGATCTTCGAGAGCGTGCTGGAGTTGCCCCGCCCGCTGCTCAAGTTCACCCGCGTGCCGTGGGACTTCACCCCCGGCCCGCTGCAAACCGAACGCCTCGACGCCGAACTGCTGCGGCGCGGCCTCATCAAACCCGAGCTGCCGAAGGCCGACGACGAGGAGGAGGACGAGTTCGTCCACTGGGAGGACCGCCCGCCGGTGCTGGCCGACAAGGTGCGGATGCTGTTCGACGCCACCCACCCGGACGTGCAGGACGTGACCACCACCGCCGTGTGGGCGGCCGGCGAAGTGCTGGCGTTCGGCGGCAATTTCAACGCCTTCATCGCGCACAAGGATCTGGCGAAGCAGGAGGGCATCATCTTCCGCCACCTGCTGCGGATGATCCTGCTGACGGAGGAGTTCGCCGGCCTCACCCCGCCGGGCATGGACCCGGCCGACTGGCAGGTGGAGTTGAAGGACATTTCGGCGAAACTGACCGAAGCGTGCCGACAGGTGGACCCGACGAGCACCGACAAGACGATCAAGAGCGCGCAGGCGGTGGCCGACGTGGTGGCGGGCGAAGCGGCGGTGCCGTCCGCCCCGGCCGAATCCCCCGCCGACGACGCGGGCGACTTCGCCGCCGGCCTGTTGTAATTCTCGGTGAACCGGCGGCGTGAGCCGCCTGGGTGATCGATACCCAGGCGGATCACGCCGCCGGTTCACCCGAGTTAAGCCGCGGCGCTCACGGCCAGTCGGCCGGCCATCTCGTTCAGCCCGCGGAGGTCGAGCTTGCCGTTGCCGAGTGCGGGGAACGCCTCGACCACGAAGCAGTCTCGCAGGTCGGGCACCCACAGGTTGGGCAGCCCCTTCCCCCGCAGCTTGTCGAACGCCTCCTTCAGCTTCGCCCCCCACTCGGCCAGGTGCAGCACCACCAGCCGCTCGCCCCGCTTCACGTCCGGCACGGCCGCCACCGCCACCGCCCGATCCGCCGGCATCCCCAGCACCTCGTGGATCTCGTCTTCGAGTCGCTCCAGCGGCACCATCTCGCCGGCGATCTTGGCGAACCGCGACAGCCGTCCGGTGATGCGGATGAAGCCGTCTTCCTCCACCCGCCCCACGTCGCCGGTCAGGTACCACTCGCCGGCCATCACCGCCGCCGTCCGCTCCGGCTGGTGTAAATATCCCACCATCACGTTCGGCCCCTTCACCCCGAGCACGCCCTCTTCGCCCGCCGGCAGCGGCTGCTTCGTCTCCGCGTCGAACGTCTTCACCACCACGCCGGGGATCGGCTGGCCGATGGTGCCCAGGCTGTTGGCCAGTTGCGTGTGCCCCTTCACCGTCACGTCGGGCAGGTTCGCGCCCACCACCGGCGACACCTCCGTGCAGCCGTACCCTTCGAGCAGCAGCGTGCCGAACCGCTCGCGGAAGTCGGTCTGCACCGCCACCGGCAGCTTCTCCGCCCCGCAGATGAACAGCCGGCAACTGGCGAAGCTGTCGGGGGCCGCCCGCCGAATGTAGAACCGCACGAACGTGGCCGTGCCCAGCGCGATCGTGCACTGCCACCGCTTGGCCAGCTCGCCCACCTCCTTCGCCGCCCGCGGGTCCGGGTAGTACACACTGGTCATGCCGATGGACACCGGCGCCCACAAGCACACCGTATACCCGAAGCTGTGGAAGAACGGCAGGGTGGAGAGCATGCGGTCGTGGCGGGTGAAGTTCACCCCGAGCTGGAACCCGTCGGCGTTGCTGGAGATGT
>JANNQE010000695.1:0-21991 GCA_031441625.1 Planctomycetia bacterium | reverse complement strand
CGGAAGTGTATGGGATACGAGTTACGCAGTTGGCCGTTTTCTGGGAGTTTGGGTAAGTGAGATCCTTACCCACATTGCCCCGACGCATCCAGATTCCGGTCAGAACTGGCTCGCTGGGGCCAACTGCGTAACTCGTATGGGAATCGAACCAACGCCGGATTCCAGTACGAAAATCGCATTTCCAGAGTTGGGCGGCGCAGATTCCGGCGCAGTCTCGCCAACCGACCCGCTCGCCGCATTCGTGGCCACCCTCAACCCCGAGCAGCGGGCGGCACTGGTGCGCGTGCTCGGTGCCACGTCCGACGCCCGACGTCCGACAACCGCCCCCTCGGACTGAGTCACAGCCGCGAGCAAGTGGGGGCGGGCCGTCCACATTCCGGTGTGTGGTGATCAACCTGATCGCGCTTTCCTCGATCAGGTTGATCAACAGGTGTGAGCGGTTGTGCCGCCTGTTCACCCGCGAGGCGTTCACCGCCGCGCTGTTCCACTGGACGCGGACGCTGCCCGGCAAACTGGTGGGTGAGAGCACCCTCAAGCAGGACGTGGAGGTGTTCCTCCGCACCTACGCCCCCGCCCGTCAAGGGCGGGCGCAGTGGCCGAAGTCTCTTTCGACTGCCCGTTGATCGAGTTGGGGCTGGCCGCCGATGGAGGGCGGATGTTCGGTTCAACGGCAGCGGCGGAACAGCGGGAACAACCGCGGCCGCTCGCACACCGGCTTACACGGCTGGCACACCGGGGGCTGCGGGCATCCGTTCAGGAGCAGGGTGTTGTACCGGACCGGGACCGGGCAGACGATGAGCGGCGGCGGGGCGTTCGAATTCGGGTCGTATCCAACGGGGCAGATCATGAAGTGCCCGGGCATCGCCGAGTAATGACCACACGGGAGTTGGGTCTCGCTCCCGTAGGGGGGAAGGTGTTGGGTGTTCGCGTGGTTTTGGGCGCTGTCGCAGTCGGCGTATGGGATGTTGTGAAGCATCCACATGCCACCGGACGCGACCCAGAATTGTTGTTGGTTTTGGGCACTGGCGGTGGCACAGACGGCCACGGCAACAACGACCACGAGGGGGAAAAATCCGCGCATAGGAACTCCGTGGTGGACCTGGGATGGAATTCACCCCAATTATCGCAGATTACGCATTTTCAATCTCTTGGCCAGACCACGCAGAGAAGTTCGAGAGATAGTCTCTCCCCTCGTGAGCAAAGGCTCAATCGCACCCCACTTGACGGCCATTGCTGGCGTTCAGGCGGTCACTTCATTCCGGTGGCATGACCGTCCGGGCCACACGCAACCCGAGCGTGTCACGTTTCCACGTTGGCAAGGACATTGGATTCGCATCGAACCGTATCCCGGCTGGGTACGCTTCCACCCCTCCACCTCTCGTTTCAATCGGGGTCTTGGCCAGGATTTGGACCGGGAATGTGGTGTCAGCGATCGTGATCTGAACTGCGTCGGGGGTCATTTGCCCTGAAAGCGGCTGGGTGAGTTCGTCGGCGTTCCCCAACAAGTCGAACAGCCCCCACTCGTTCGGTTTCAACCCCCGCCCGGTTGTCGGCTTTGGCTGCCGCTGGCTGGTGTTCAGCTTGTACCAAGCGTAGCGCGTCAGCAGCGATTCGTCCTCCCCGCACAGCCAAGTCGTGGTCGCCCCGGCCCGCGCCGCCAGTTCCCACTCGGCCGCCGTGGGCAATCGGTACCCGCGGAGGTTGCGGAAATCCAACACCTCCATCCCGGCTGCGTAGTGACCGTCCTTGTTCGGCTTGTAGCACCACTGCTCTTCCGGAATGCCTTCGGCCTTACTGAGCAGGTTGCAGAATTCGACCATCTGACACCAACTCACCCCGCCCACCGGCAGGTCGGACGGTTCTTGCCCAGGTGGCAGTTGCACCCCGACCCGTTTCCAATCGGCCCAGGTGACCTCGCTCGTACCCACGACGTAGCGGTACGGCACCTGGAGGGTCCTTCCGTCGGGCAACGGCAGGGGGGGCTTCGGCTTGATCACACTGAACGTCATCCCGCTCTTGCTCACGAACCAGTCGAACCCTTCCTGAATCCCTTTTTGCTTCAACAGATCGGTCACGACTTTCAGTTCGTCCACTCGCCGCCGCTTCCGGGCGACCCATTCGCTCGCCCCGTGGATACCGGCGTCCGTGTCCTTCTCGAACAGGGTGAGCAGCAACCCCTCGTCCGGGATCGAGTAATCCGCCGGGTACGACCCGAGGGCGAGGATCAAGGCTTGGCGAATGGACGGGTCCGGCTCGGCCCTCAGGCGGTCCATCAGGATGTCGGGGTTGGTGCGGGCGGCGGCCAGGCGCTCGATGAGCAGGCTCCGCAGGGTCGGGTTCGTGCTGTGCTTCAGCATCGGCCACACCGCCCCTCCTTGACCGCACGCCACCAGTGCCGCCGCCGCGTTCGCCCGCTGCCGCAGTTGGTCGATCGTCTCGCCCGGTTTCGGGACGACCGAAGCCGGCTCCGCCAGCTTCACCAGCGGGGCGTAGGTGAGCGGGCCGTCGGCCAACTCGCGGAACACGGTCACGGCGTTCTGGGCGACCGCCGGGGTGCTGGCCGGGTCGGAGGTGGCGTCGGCCAGCGGGCCGAACAGGTGCGTGCGGGCCGGCCGTAGCCGCTTCGCCCACTCGGGCACCCCCGACGCCTCCAGCACCAGCAATCGGTCCACCGTCGGCCGGGCCAACTCCGCCCAGCGGGGGTTGTTCGGGTCGAAGGTGGCCAGGGCGCAGGCGGCGCGGAACTGTTTGTCCGGGCCGGCGGCCGGGTCGAACGCTTTTTCCCACAGGGAGGCGGTGAGGGCGGGCGACGGGGTCCGCCCGAGCTCGTCGCGGATCAGGGCGAAGTCGGCGGGCGTGTCGGTTTCGAGCAAGGGGGCGTGCAGCGCGGCGGAGAAGCTCCCGTCCCAGCGGGCGAGGGCCAGGGCGAGCTTCAACCTCTGTCCGGGGTCGGTGGCGGCGGCGTGCTCCGCCCGCAGGGTCGGTTCGACGCGGGAACGATGGCGGTCGATCGCATCCAGCACCGGCCCCAGGTCGCCGACCTTCTTCGTCTGCGTGAAGGTCGCCCGCGCGCTCGCCGCGTCGGAGCGGCCGAGCAGTTCACCCACCCCGGCGAACAGCAGCCCGGCGGTCAGCAGCACCACCCCCGCCCACAGCCCCACCCGCAGGGCGTGGTGGGCGGCGGCCGACCGCATCATCCGCCGCTGCGGGTCGGTCCACGCCCGCCGGCTGGTGCGGAGGCGGACGGCCAGCCACTCCCCCAGCGTCGGCAGCCAGCGGCGGTCGGGTCGGCCGGCCCACTCGGTGGCGCGTTCGGCCAGGAGCAGTTCGGCCCGCCCGCGGCGGGTGGCCCGCTGCTTCCGCGTCAGCCAGTCTCGCAGCGACGGCACCAGGTAGTCGTGGGTCAGTTGGAAATGCTTCTCACCCCCGGTCGGGTCGGTCGGGGTGATGAGCCGCAGGTCGGCGTCGAGCAGCTTGAGGACGTCAGCGAAGTCGGCCGGGCGGTCGGCGTACCCGCTGGCGGCGAGCAACTCCCGCTCCGGCCGCGTGGCCCCCTTGATGCCCGTCGCCCCCTCCGGCAGCAGGGCGGCGAGGACGGCCTGGGCGGCTTTGACGTGCGGGCGGATGGCGATGGGGGCGGACGGGCCGGCGAAGGTCTCTTCCAGAAACGTCACCCCCACCCCGTGCGCCCCGCCGACCGCCTCCAGTGTCGCCGGCGTCCACGCCTTCCCCTTCACCATCTGGGCGAACAGTGCCAGCCGCACCGACACCACCTTGTCCGCCTCGGCCAGCCCGTCCACCGCCTGGTCGAGAAACGCGGCCTGCTCCGCCGACACCTCCGCCGGGGGCGGGGGCAGGCAGCCGTAGGCCCGGCCGAAGGCGGCCAGCACCTTACGGGCGTGCGGGCGGTCGAACAGGTCCACCAGCCGGGCGTTGCGGTCCTCTTCGATCCGTACTTCCAGCGCCCGCATGAACCGGCTGACCGCCAGCCAGAAGTCGTCCCGCACCAGGAGCACGCACCGCAGGCGGTTGCCGTCGCACTGCCGCAGCCCGCGGGCCAGGTCGGACAGCGGGCCGTCCGGGCGGGCGTGCAGCCACTGCTCGAACTGGTCGAGCACGATCAGCACGCTCTCCCCGGCCGGCAGGCACCACCCCTGGCGGATGGCGGCGAGGGTTTCGGGCAGGCCGACCGCAGGCAGGCCGGGCGCCCGCTTCCGCAGGGCCGCGAGCAACCGCCCCTCGGTGTCGTCGGCCGACGCCTCGACGTACACCGCGGTGACGGTACGGGCCAGCCGTGGGAGCAAGCCGGCCTTCACCAGCGACGACTTGCCGCACCCGGACGGGCCGTACATCAGCCCCACCCCACCGCCGGCGTCCGGGTCGGTGGTCTCCGCCCACCTCTTCCAGAACCGCAGGCCGTCGGGCAGGCCGTCGCGGTCCCGCGGGCCGGGCAGCAGCCCGAGGAAGAAGTCGGCGTCGTCCCCGTCGAACGCCCGCAGCCCCTTCGGCACCACCGCCGGCGGGGCGGTCTCGCTCGGCGGGCGGTGGGTGCCCGACGACACCGGCGTCGGCACGAAGGCGGGGGCCGGCGGGGGGAGCGGCAGTGGGGCAAGGGCGGGGGTGACGGTCCGCATTTCGGCCTGGAACTGCTTCAGGTCGGCGGCGAAGTCGGCGGCGGTGGTGTACCGCTCGCTCACCCGCTTGGAGAGGGCCCGCAGGCAGATGCGTTCCAGTTCGCGGGGGATGGAGTCACTGATCTGCCGGAGCGGGCGGGGTTCGGTGCCGGTGATGACCGCCAGCAACTCCTCGCGGGTCAACCCGCGGAACGGCCGGCGTCCCGTCAGCAGTTCGTACAGCACCACCCCCAGGGCGAACACGTCCGACCGCCCGTCCACCCGGTGGCCCTCCCCGCGGGCCTGCTCCGGGCTCATGTACGACGGGGTGCCGGCGTACCGCGGGCCGCGGCCCACGTCCTGCTCCCGCAACGCCACGCCGAAGTCGCCGACGAACGGCACCCCGGCCCGGTCGAGCAGCAGGTTGGCCGGCTTCACGTCCCGGTGGACCACCCCGCGGGTGTGGGCGAAGTGCAGGGCGAGGGCGACGGTGGCGACCAGGTCCACCGCCTCGGCCTGTGACATCGGGGCGGCCTTCAGGCGGGTGGCCAGGTCGCTGCCGTCGATGAACCGCGACACGACGAAGCACGGGTGTTCGGCGGTGCCGTCGGTGTCGAACACCGGGACGATGTGCGGGTGCTCCAGGCCGGCGACCGTGCGGGCCTCAGAAAGGTACGCGGCGGCGTCGGTGGCGGTGCTCACCAGGTGCGGGTGCGGCACCTTGACGGCGACGTCCCGGTCCAGCCGGTCGTCGTGCCCCAGGTACACCACCCCGAACCCGCCCTGCCCGAGCACCCGCACGACGCGGTATCGTCCCACCCGGTCCGGCATGCGGGTCGGGTTCGCCGGCGGGGGCGACCCCGGCAGCGGGTCGGGCTTAAACTCGACGGTCTGGTCGGTCATTAGCTGGACGCCTCGGGCGTGCGCGGGTCCACAGGCGTCAATCATAAATAGGAACCGCCGGCGTGTCAGCCTCCTCGATGACGACTTCGACAGCCGACCGCTCTGGCTGTGACGGTTCACGAGCCGCCCGTCAGTCGAACAGGCTGGGTGTCAGTGACGACTTCGGCCAGTCGGGGAGCCGATAACCCCGCCGGTCCCGTGGATTCACCAGTTCCCCCGTCGCCGTCAGCTCGGCCAGCGCCTTCGCCACCGTGCCCGGTCCGTGCGAGGTACCCCGCTCCCGAAGTACCCGCACCAGTTGTCGGCGGGTGAGCGGACACCCGGCCTCCCGCACCGCCGCCAGGATGTCCCGCCGGCACCCGGCCCGCCGCCCGCCGTCACGGGAACGCCGCTCCCCGCCGGCCGTCGGCATCCCCTCCCCACCCTCCCAAACCAGCACCAGACACCCCCGCCGGCCGTCGGTCGCCGCCACCCGCATCGTCACCGGGCCGGAGATACCGGCTACCGCCGCGAGCAGGTCGCGGGCGGCGGCTTCGACAGCAGTTCGGACGGGGTTGGGCACAGCGAGGGAACCGCGGGAACAAAAGGGAACACCAAATCCGCCCGCCAGCGGTTGGCCGAGGGCAAAGCCGAGTGTACAGATGGAGTAAGTGATAGTGAACACAAAAACACTACCGCTCACCAGGCCTGTGCCGGAGGGGTCGTCATGACCGGATTCGTCGCCCACCTCGACGCCGATTGCTTCTATGTGTCCGCCGAGCGGGTGCGGCACCCGCACCTGAAGGGCAAGCCGGTCGGCGTGCTGGGGAACAACGGGGCGTGCGTGATTGCGAAGTCCTACGAGATGAAGGCGGCCGGGGTGAAGACGGGCACCCCCATCTGGGACGCGGTCAAGCTGTGCCCGCACGGGGTGTACGTGAAGCGGGACTTCCACTGGTACGAGGTGCTGTCGCGGCAGATGTTGGCCATCGTCGGCGACTGCTCCCCGCGGGTCGAGTACTACTCCATCGACGAGTTCTTCTTCCACGCCGAGCGACTGCGGCCGGGGGAGTCGCTCCAGACGACCGCCACCCACATCCGCGACCGCATTCTGCGGGAGACCGGCCTGCCGGTGACCATCGGCGTCGGCCGCACCCGTACGCTGGCAAAGCTGTTCAGCGACACCGCCAAACCGTTCGGGTCGGTCGCCGTCCTCACCCGCGACCATGAGCGGGAGTTGCTCGCCAAGTTGGCCGTCACCGAGATCAGCGGCATCGGCCAGCGGCGGGCCGACCGCCTGTTGCCCTACGGCATCCGCACCTGCCTCGACCTGGCCAACGCCGACGGCGGGCTTGTGACGCGGTTGCTCACCGCCACCGGGTTCGACCTGTGGCTCGAATTGAACGGCCGGCCGGTGAACCCCATCCGCCCGGAGCGGATCCCACACAAGGCGCTCGCCCGCGGCGGTTCGCTCATGGGGAACGTGTCCGATCCGAAAGTGCTGTGGGCGTGGTGCGTCCGGCACGTCGAACGGCTGATCGAGGAACTCCGCTACCACCGCGTGCGGACGGCGGCGGTGGGGGTGGACCTGGCCTGGAAGGATGGCTTCGGCACCGGCGGGTCGGCCGAGTTGGACGCGCCGTCGGATCGGTTCGACGCCCTGCTCGATGCCGCCCGCACCGCCCTGCGTCGGGCGTACGTGCCCGGTGCCACCGCCACCCACATGCACGTGATCGCCCCGGCGCTGCGGCGGGGGGTGGGCGAGCAGCTCACACTGTTCCACCGCCCCGTCCCCAAGAAGGACGCGGCCGAGCGGGTGAAGGCGGCGGTGAACGACACGTTCGGGCGGTTCAAGTTGCGGTCGGCGACCACCCTGCACCTGCCGGCGGTGTACCGCGATCCGGCGAACGACTTCGACATCTGCGACGTGCGGGGGAAGGTGTGCTTCTGACCTCACCGAGGGCGACCGATGCCGATGCCGTACTTCCTGGCCCGCGCCGCCGAGTGGCGAGCGGTGACCGAGGCGTTGCGAGACGCGGGCGTCCCGGCCGGCGAGCCGTTGCTGACGGTCTGGCGGGAAGCGGCGTGGTGCCACCTGCTGGACGGGCGGGGTTTACCCGCCGTCGCCCACTTGCAGCGGGTGGTTCACACCCTGACCAGTCAACCGCCACCGGACGACCCGGCCGACCTGTTCGCCATCCTGCGGGCGGCCGTCCGCTTCCCGCCCGTCCCCGAACCGCACCGGAGGTACCCCGCCGTGTGTACGGCCGTCGCCCTGCCCGTGAGCGAGCTGCCGGAGGTGGTCGTGTCCCAACTGTCCGACCGGGTTCACGACCGCGGCGGAGAGCGGGAGGTGCGGTTCGACTGGCGGAACCGACCCGCCTTGCTTCCGGTCTGGTGGGAGGGCAAGTTGCAAGTGCTGCGGTGGGGCAACCGCGACCGGGCCGACCGCAAGTTGCCACCGACCGGGTGGACGTGGCAGGCGTCGGTCGAGGCCGGCAAGTGGGTGGGTGTGCGGCCGGTGCCGGTGGAGGTGCCGGCCCGGTACGCCCTCATGAACGGGGTGTGGTTCAAGGTGACGCGGGGTGTGCGGGGGTTGGTCGTCGTCACCCCGGCCGATGAGCCGGTGGTGTACCTGCTGTGCGAACCGAGTACTCGCTACTACCGCGTGATGACCCGCGCCGAGTGGATGCCATTGCTGATCGGCGAAGTCATCTGACTGGGTGGGTATGTGATGACGCCGGTGCTGTGGTGGGGCGAGTTGAACGATTGCGGCGTGGAGGGATAGATGTGCCAGGTGCCGGTCCGAGCGGTTGCGCCGCGTTTTCGCGCCTCCTTCTCCCCGTTCGCGATGCTTCCCTTCATTCGGATCCGATCAGACGGCCGAAGGTGCGATCACGTCGCCTTCTGGAAGGGTGGCCGGCCGCGCGTGGCCACCCACTGAATACAATTCCAGTAGTGTGTGGCGAATCGAATCGCGGCCTCTGGGAGCGCTCACGGATGGCGGCGACATCGGCCTACCAGTTCTCGTCGCACGAGTCTTTCCCCCTCCGCTCTCCGTGGCTGAAGAAGGGGTTCGACGCCGTGCTCGTCGACGGGTCGGCGTTCCTCCGCGACGACGCCACCACCGCCCTCGGCGTCGGCAAGAACATGGTCCGCTCGATCCGCCACTGGTGCCTGTCGGCCGGGGTCGTCGAAGAGGGTGAGGAAGAGGGGTTGCGGCCGACCGAGTTCGGCGAGCTGCTGTTGGCCGAGAACGGCCTCGACCCGTACCTCGAAGACCCGGCGAGCTGGTGGCTGATCCACTGGCAACTCGCCACCAATCGCTTCCGCTGCGCCACCACCTTCTGGGCGTTCAGCCACCACCACGAACCGGAATTCACCCGCGACGCCCTGACCGCGGCGCTGTCCCACTGGACGCAGACCTTGCCCGGCAAGCGGGTGGCGGAGAGCACCCTGAAGCGGGACGTGGAGGTGTTCCTCCGCACCTACGCCCCCGCCCGCCAGGGGCGCGGCGAAGTGGCCGAAGACTCCCTCGACTGCCCGCTGATCGAGTTGGGGTTGCTCACCCAGCCGGCGGGCGGGACGGCTTTCCGCTTTCACCGCGGGCGGCAGGACGCACTCCCGGACGCGGTGTTGCTGTTCGCCACCCTCGCCTTCTGGGAGGCGACCGCGCCGACCGCCGGCACGTTCGCCGTCGCCGACCTGGCCCGCCTGCCGGGGAGTCCGGGGCGGGTGTTCAAGATCGACGAATCCTCGCTGGTCGAGCGGTTGGAACGGGTCGAGAGCCTGACCGAAGGTGCCGTGTCGTTCGGCGAGACGGCCGGGTTGCGGCAACTGTACCGGCACGAGCGGATGGAACCGCGGGACGCGCTGGTGAGCGCCTACGCCATCGGAGGGCTGCGATGACCGACCACCTCTCCCTGGAAGCGCTGGTGCGGGTGAACCCCCGCTTCGCCCGCTCGGTGTCGCTCACCCGTGACACCGACCGCAAGGACGCGCTCGACGGCTACATCCTGACGCCCAACGGTCGGGACACGCTCCGCCGCATGGCGGGGGCGCTGGCGGGCGAGACGACTACCCGCGCCTGGACGCTCACCGGCCCCTACGGCTCGGGCAAGTCGTCCCTCGCCCTACTCATCGCCCACGCGCTGGCCGGCGAAGACGCGGTTCGTAAACACGCCCGCAAGTTCCTCACCGACGCCGACCCGGAACTCGCCGCTCAGTTGTTCGGGCCGGGCAGCGTGCTGGCGAAGAAACCCGGCCGGCTGTTCCCCGTGCTGGTGACCGGCTCCCGGCAACCGCTCGATAAGGCGCTCGCCGCCGCCCTCGCCGCGTCCCTTCGCACCGTCGCCACCCGCGGTCGGCGGCCGCAGATCATTGACCGCTTGGAAGCCGTGGCCACCCAGCAGGCACCCGCCGGCGGTGCCGTCGCCCCTCTGTTCGCCGAAGCCGTGGAGTACCTCGAACGCGCCGACGACACCACCGCCGGCGTGCTGCTCATCGTGGACGAACTCGGCAAGTTCCTGGAATTCGGGGCGAGCAACCCGGACCAGGGCGACGTGTTCGTTCTGCAAGAGTTGGCCGAGGCCGCCACCCGCTCCGCCCGCCCGTTCCTGTTCCTCACCATCCTGCACCAGGCGCTCGACCGCTACGCCGCCCACCTCAGCCCCGGCCGGCGGTCGGAGTGGGCGAAGGTGCAAGGGCGGTTCGAGGACGTGGTGTACGAGGAGCGGAGCGAGCAACTGCTCCGCCTGCTCGCCCACGCCATCCGACACGACGGGCCGGAAGCAGATCTGAAGGCGCTCCACAAGAGCGGGAAGGCACTGGCGAAAGAAGCCGTTGCGGTCGGCGTCCGCGCCGGCACCATGCCGCCGGCGGAACTGCAATCGGCCCTCGCCGACTGCTACCCGCTGCACCCGCTGACCGCCGCAATCCTCGGCCCGCTGTTCCGCCTGCTCGCCCAGAACGAGCGGTCGCTGTTCGCCTTCCTCGACTCCGCCGAGCCGTTCGGCTTCCGCGAGTTCCTTCACCGCCACACGCTCACCGACGGCTCGTACCGACTCGACCACCTGTACGACTACGTTCACGCCGCGCTCGGGCCGGGCCTGTTCGCCCAGCACCGCGGCAAGCTGTGGGCGGAGGTGCAAACGGCCCTCGACCGCCTGCACGACGCCACCCCCACGCAAATCCGGCTGGCCAAGATCATCGGCCTGCTCCAAGCGCTCGGCCCAGCCGCCGGCTTCCCGGCATCCGCCACGGTGTTGAAGTCCGCCCTCCGCGGCACCGCCACCGACGCCGAAGTGGACGAGGCGCTGCTCGACCTCGGTCGCCGCTCGGTCGTCGTGTTCCGCCGACACACCGGCAGCTTCGCGCTGTGGGAAGGCAGCGACATCGACATCGAAGGTCGGTTGCGTGCCGCCCAGAGCGCCGTCGAACGGGAACAGAACCTCGTCCCCTTCCTGACCCGGCAGGTGCCGCCGCCGTCGCTCGTCGCCCGCCGGCACTACCTGCAAACGGGCACCCTCCGCTACTTCGCCTCCGCCTACTTCAGCCGGGCCGAGTTCGGCAGCGACCTGTTCGGCGGGATGCTCGGCGGCTCCACCGATGCCGACGGGCGGGTACTCCTTTGCCTGCCCCGCGACCCGGCCGACCGCGACGCCATGCGGGAGCAACTGCTCACCGCCTCCGCTGATCTACCCATCGTGGCCGTGCTGCCGGAGAACGTGTCCGACCTCCGCGTGCTGTGCCACGAACTCGCCTGCCTGACGTGGGTGGCCGACCACACCCCGGAACTGGAAGCCGACCGCACCGCCCGCCGTGAACTCGCCGCCCGCCACGCCGTCGCCGAGCAGACCCTCCGCGATCACCTCGGCTGGCTGTTCTCGCCCGCCAACCCGAGCGGATCGTGGTTCTGCCGCGGCGCGGAGGTGAAGCTCGCCACGCCCCGCCAACTGAACGACCAACTCTCCCGCGCCTGCGACGACGTGTACCACGCCACCCCGCGCTGGCGGAACGAACTGGTCAACCGCCGCTCGCTCTCGTCGTCGGCCGCCGCCGCCCGCCGCAACCTGATCGAAGCCGTCTTCGACCACCCGGACAAGGACGGGCTCGGGTTCGAGGGCCACCCGCCCGAACGCAGCATGTACGAGACGCTGCTGAAGGGGTCGCGGCTCCACCGCAAGCACGCCGGCGAGTGGGGGTTCCACCCGCCCGACGCGAAGGCGGAACCCGCCGTGCGGGAAGTCTGGAAGGCGGTCGAGCAGTTCCTCGCCGACACCGACGGCGGACGACTGTCGGTGTCGGAACTGTTCGCCCTGCTCCGCCTGCCGCCGTTCGGCCTGAAGGACGGGGTGCTGCCGGTGCTGCTCGCCGCCGTGCTGATGCACCACCAGACGCAGGTGGCGCTGTACGAAGAGGGGTCGTTCGTGCCGCGACCGAGCGCCGCCGTGTTCGAGCGGCTGTGTCGCACCCCGGCCAAGTTCGAGCTTCAGCGGTTCCGCATCGCCGGCCCGCGGGCAGAGGTGTTCGGTCGGTACGCCGCCATGATTCAGAAGGCGAGCGGGGCCGCGACCGACCTGTTGGCCGTGGTCAAGCCGATGGTGCGGCTGGCCAAAGACCTGCCGGAGTTCGTGGTCAAAACGAAGACCATCAGCGACACCGCCCAGAAGGTGCTGAAGGCGGTGCGGGAGGCCCGCCAGTCGGACAAGCTGCTGTTCGCCGACCTGCCGGTGGCCTGCGGGTTCACCCCGTTCGAGGCCAGCGGCACAGCCGACCCGTCCGACATCGACGCCTACTTCACCCACCTCCGCGGGGCGTTCACCGAACTGCAACGGGCCTACCCGCACCTGCTCGCCGACATCGAGCGGCTGATGTTGAAGGCGTTCGGGGAAGACCCCCCGCTGCCCGCCGCCCGCAAGCGGATCGACCACCACGCCCGCCTGGTGCTGAACGTCGCCGTGGACGCCAAGCTGAAAGCCTTCCTCCTCCGCGTCACCTCCGACTTGAAAGCGTTGGCAGCTTGACGAGAACGTTGGTACACTTCCCACGATTCACCTCCCGCATTCGGCCCGATGGTGCCCCATGTTCGAGACGATCCTGGCGCGGTTCGACAATCTGCGGACATGGGGTAGCGGCGGGCAGCGTGCCCCGCACAAGCCCCTGTTGGTGTTGCTCGCCCTCGGTGCCTGGGCACGGGGTCAAAAGGAACTCAGATTCTCGGAGGCGGTCGAACCGCTCGCCGAGTTGCTGCGGAGGTTCGGACCATCGGCGAAGACGCTTCACCCGGAGTACCCGTTCTGGCGGTTGCAGCGGGACGACGTGTGGGAAGTGTTCGGCATGCACGTCATTGAAACCTCGAAGGACGGCGGGGCGACGAAGTCAGCCATGCTGGACGCCGAAGCCGTTGGGCGGTTCCCGGCCGACGTGCAAGCCATGCTCACCGCCTGCCCGGAGTTGGTGAACGACATTGCCCGACGGTTGCTCGACGCCCACTTCCCGACATCCGTTCACGAAGACATCCTCGACGCAGTGGGATTGGAACTCGAAGCGCCGAGCGCCACCGGAGGTGGGCGCGACCCGAACTTTCGCAAGCGGGTCTTGACCGCCTACGAACACCAGTGTGCCGTCTGCGGGCTGCAACTGCTCCTGTCCGGATCGTCGGTGGCGTTGGAAGCGGCACACATCAAGTGGCACCAAGCCGGTGGACCGGCGACAGTTGCCAACGGACTCTGCCTGTGCGTGCTGCACCACAAGCTGTTCGACCGCGGGGCGTTCACCGTCACTCCACCGCGAACGGTGCTGGTGTCGGAGGAGGTCAGCGGGCTGGCCGGGTTGAGGGAGCATCTGCTCGCCTTCCACGGCCAACCGCTCCGACCTCCCATCCGCGAAGACGATCACCCGTCGGCCGCGTTCCTGCACTGGCACCGCGAGCAGGTGTTCCGCGGTGAACCGCGTCCGACTTGAAGACAGGGCGGGAAAGAGGGTTTGTGGGAACGCTCGCTCCCGCCCGCCCCATCGGGCCGTTCTTCCAAAGATGGGGGAGTTTATCTTTGGTGGAACCCCCCTAACACAAGGGGGGTAAGGGGGATTCCTTCCATCCATCATTCTTCCCCGCCCTCTTCCTCTCCGGGGTGAGTGACGATCTCGTTCCGCCAGTAGCGGAACGCACCTCCTTTCCCACCACTCCCCTCCCGCCGCCACAACCGCCCGGTCGCGTCGTCTAACACCTGCCGGAAGCGTTTCTCGTTCTTCCTCACCCCGTCGGGCAGTGCTTCCCAAATCTCCTCGCGGGTCATGCCGTCCGGGTCGTCGGGCGGCAGCACGCTCAGGATCGCGGTTCGCAGGTCATCCTTCCGCCCCTCCTCCTGTTGACCCCGCGTGTCCGCCGCCGCCGCGTCGGAGTCCACGTGCGCGTACCCGCTGCCGTCCTCGTTCAGTTCGATCAGCCACTCGTCCGGGATGCCGTTCATCCGCCCGTACCCCTTCAACACCCGCCGCCGGCCGTGCGGGTCGGTGGACTTCGGTGCCCGCCGCAGTTCCATCACCACGTCCACGAACCCGACCAGCGCTCCGCTCCCCCGCGTGCCCGTGCCCTCCCCGCCGTCGCTCTTGCGGAGGTGATGCACCACGCACACCGCCCGCCCCTCGGCCAGCTTGCGGAGCGGTTGCAGCGCCGCGTGAACGTCGGTCGCGGAGTTCTCGTCCTTCGCCGGCCACAGGTCGGCGAGCGTATCCAGGATGATCAGGTCGGCCGGGTCGGACTCCAGGTGGGCGAGCAGGTGCGTGAGGAAGCTGAGCCAGTACTCGTAGCTCGGCTTGCCGAAGAACGGGCGGGGCAGGATGCGGACGCGGGCACTCAGGCCGAGGGCGTCGGCCCGTTGTGCCCACTCGTCCGGGCTTTCCTCCGTCACCACCACCGCACTGCCGGGCAGCAGGGTTCGCCCGCAGAAGCTGCCGCCGGCGTCGATGGCCTTGAGCAGGTGCGACAACAGCGTCGTCTTGCCGCACTTGGGCAGGGCGGAGAAGAGCGTCACCCGCCCGCGGGCCAGATACCCGTCCCACACCCACGGCACGCCGGTGGTGCAGCTGCGGGTCAGTTCGGTGACGGGCATCGGCACAGGGAACGGGGCGAGCGGTGGCGGGCTGCCCTTGCGACCGCTGGCGGCGGGAGTGGCCGGGGCTTGCTTGGCGAAGCGGGCGATCTGGGCGGCGATGTCTTGCCCCACCTGCTTGGCGGCGGCGTCCTCGGCCTGGGCAAGGGCGCAGGCGACCGAGTCGGCGTCGTTCGGGTCGGTGGCCGCGTCCGGCGGTTGTGCGGCCATCACCGCCCCGATCCGCATCGTCACCCACTCGCGGGCGTCCTTGCACCCCTCCGGCGGGGCAGACACCAGCACCGTGCGGCCGGGCAGCAGCGCCCGCAGGCGGGCAGCCGTGAAGTCGGCCCCCTCCTTGCCCGGCCAACTGCCGTCGGCCTTCTGGTCGTTCTCGCCCAGCACCACCAGCGGGCGTTCGGGCGGGAGCGGGGCGAGCAAGGCGGCCAGCAGATCGGTGCCGGCTTTCGCCCCCGGTCGGCCGACGCTGCTCAGCCCCACCCACCCGAGGGCGATGGCGTCGGACATGCCTTCCACCACGAACACCGGGCCGGCGTTGTCCGCCCACCCGTTCGGCAGGAACAGCCCGCGGCGGCTGCCCGGCACGCACCGCTTGCTGCCGTCCACCAGTCGCACCCCCACGCCGATCACCTCGCAGGCGGCGTCGCACTCGGCCCACGTCCACCCGCCCTGCTCGGCGTTCCACCCGAGGAACGGGATCAGGTGGGTGGCCGGGCGTGGCAGCTTGAGCGTGTCGGCCAGTTGGTCGCGGCGGTCGTCCGGCAAGTTGCGGGCGAACCGGCGGGCGGTCGCCTTCCAGTCGGGCGGCGTGGCGGGTGCGGGCGGCGGCGGGGGCGGCGGTGGGGGCGTCCGCGGGGCGGGCGTGCCCCGTTCGCCGTGGTCGTCGTCGCGGCGGTACAGGTGCCAGGTGGGATCGGCACTCGCCCCCAGGTGGCGGAAGCCGGGCACCGGGCCGTCGTTCCGCCCGCACAGGATGAGGCCGTCGGGCGTGGTGCTGCACTTGTGGTCGCCGTCGCACACCGGGCACGGGCGGGCCTTGCTCGCCGGGATCAGCTTGCCGGCGGCGGTCGTCTTCTTCGCCATGTCGTCACCCCATTGCTGGAAACGGGAAACGCGGAAGTGCCCCCCGGCATCGGGCCGTTTCTTCCAACAAAAGCCGGGGGCGGTGGATGGTGTACAAATGTGAACTTGTGTACACCGAGAGCAGATATGGGGTGCGAAGTGGGGGAAGTCAAATCAGAAGGGAGAGTTTGCCAGTTCGACGGAGAAGATTCTGGAGAAGGCGGCGTACCTGCCGCACCTGGCGGCGGTGGCCGAGGTGTCGGGCGAGTGGTCGGTGGAGTTGGTGAAGCAGCGGTCGGCACGGCTGGCCGAACTCGCCTGGGACCGCCTCGCCCCGTGGCTCGGACTGAGCTGAGTAAGGCGGCCGTTCACTGTTCGGCCTGTCGGCGGTTGGTTCCGTATTCGACCGCACGGCGGCACCCTTTCGCCAAACCCACCGGGGCCGGGTACCATGTCGCACCCACGGGGAAAACGAAGCCCTCGCCCGTCAACGAACGCCTCCCAAAAACCGGACTCGGCCCCCGTGTTTCGTCCCGTCGGGTGGGCGGAGTACGAAGAGATGGCGATGTGGGCGCTGGCCGGCGAGCCGCCGCCCGTTCAGAAATGGAAAAGCCATCTCGACAGCATGGTGCGGCAAACTCCCGACGCCCCCGCCCCCGGATTGGACGCCGACCTGCACGCCACATGTACGGCGGCCTGGACCGCCGTCCGCGAGTGCAAGCGTCTGCTGCTCGCCGTGCCGTTTCTCCGGAAAGACCGAGAAACGTACCAGGAGCTATCCGCCGGCGTTCACGAGGCCGTCGAACGGGCGCAACGGGCACAGTCTCGGATAGACGTTCGCCTCCGTCAGAATGGGGGTGGGGGGGCGCTAACGTCGCTGGTGAACGACGCCCTCACGGTTCGAGCGAACGCCCCGCTCGAACCGGCCACGGCACAAACCGATTACAAGAAGCAGTTGGACAAACTCGACCATTTGTACCTGGGCACGTTCGGCGTGAAGGTGTTCCAGAAGCACGGCGGAAAGGCGATCACGGAGGCGGTGTTTGACGAGCTGTGTCAAGTCCCTCCGCTGTCACCTCCCGCCGTCGTATCACGTGCCCCGACCCCAACCCGACCACAGCCGAAACCAACGCTCATGCACCAGCTCGCCAACCGGTTGGTTACGCTGAAGGCGGAGGGGGTGAAGTCCGTCGGCCAGATTTTGAAGTACCTGAAGTCATCGGCTGGCGCCGACCTTCGCGCAGTGGCTGAGAGCGTGCTCTCCGCACAACCCAACAAGAAGCGGGGCACAGGCAAGCGGGTTCTCAAAGATGTCATCAAGTCGGCGATGGCCATGCGTGATCGGGCCCGTCACAACACCACATCCTGACGCCACATCCACAATGTGGTGAAAAAATTCTCGTCCTGACCACCCGTGGGTTTCCTGGCCATTTCCTGCCCGACGCGATTGATTTCGCCACATCACCCGCCACACCGGGCATGTGGCACGCCGGTCTGCGTCTCCCTCGTTGTCCGCGGCAACCGCCGCCCCCGAGGATTCGCCGATGAGCAATCCGATCACTGCTCACACCGCCACGTTCGACAGCCCCACGCTCAGCCAGAACGACGCCGCCCGGTTCACCGGGCTGAGCGCCAAAACGCTGGAACGCCGCGCCGCGGAAGGTGAACCCGTCGGCCGCATCAAGGTCGGCCGGCGGGTGCTGTTCGTCCGCACCCAACTTGAAGCCTGGATCACTTCCAAACTCACCCCCACCACCCACTAACCCACCCCACACCCGTCGCCGACATCGGCGGGCCGTCCCGTACCAGGGGAACAGCCCGCCCGAGTCGGCAAGGAACTCCACCCATGAACAACGTGTCCGCTACCCGTGAACCGAACGACCCCTTCGTCCGCGTGACCGCCGCCCGCCCCTGCCCGGTGTGCGACAAGCCCGACTGGTGTCTCGCCACCGCCGACGGCACCGCCGCCATCTGTGCCCGCATCGAGCAGGGGAGCAAGAAGCGGAGTGGGGATGCCGGCTGGCTGCACATCTTTCGTGACGATCAACCCCACCATCAGCCCGCCGGCCTGCACCGCACGCCGGTCGCGAAGGTGACGAACTGGACGGCCGAGGCCGAGCGGTTCGCCGGCCAGTTCACCCCCGCCGCCCGCGAGTGGCTCCTCACCCGCCTCGGCCTGCCCGCCGGCTCGTTCGACCGCCTGCCGCTGCTCGGCGTGTCGCGTGCGAACCCCACCGGGTTCGTCACAACTTGGGCAGAAGTGGACGACGCTGGGGTCGTCGTCGGCATCACCGAGCGCATCCCGGACGACGTGAAGGACGCGAAGAAGATGCAAAAGGGCGGGCACCGTGGGCTGACCCTGCCGGTCGGGTGGCAAGACGGTGACGGCCCGGTGTTCGTCGTCGAGGGGCCGACCGACTCGGCCGCGCTCACCGCCGCCGGGCTGTCGGCCGTCGGGCGTCCGTCGAAGGATGGCGGCGGCAAGCTGCTGGCGAAGCTGTTCGCCGGGTGGCCCACCGAACGGGAAGTGGTGGTGGTCGGCGAGAACGACCCGCCGGCGACCGACGGCACCCTGCCCGGCAAGGCGGCGGCGGTGCGGGTGGCCACCGATCTGGCCGCCGCCCTCGGCCGGCGGGTGCTGGTGGCGTTGCCGCCGCTCGGGGCGAAGGACGTGCGGGCGTGGCTGACCGACGGTGAACGCGGGGATGCCGGCTGGGACGAACGCGGGCGTGAACTGGCCGACGCGCTGCTCGCCACCGCCGTGCCCTTCGAACCGCTCGCCGCACCCGAACCCGCCACCCCGGACGTTCCGCCGCCCCCGCCCGTGCCGGCGTACAAGCCGTTCCCCGTCCACGCCCTGCCGCCGGTGCTGAGGGAGTTCGTGGTGGAGGCGGCCGCGGCGGTGCCGTGCGACCCGGCGTTCGCCGCCCTGCCCGCGCTGGTGATCGCCGGGGCGGCCGTCGGGAATGCGCTCACCGTCCGGGTGAAACGGAAGTTCGAGCAGCCGCCACTCCTGTGGCTCTGCACGGTCGGCGATTCCGGCACCGGCAAGTCGCCCGCCATGAACCCGGCGGCCGACCTGGCGTTCGGCATCGACCGGGAACTGCGGAAGGAGTACGCCACCGCCTGTGGCGAGTACCTGAAGGCGATGGAGGCGTGGGAGGATGGTGAGAACCCCGACCCGGAGAAGAAGCCGACCAAGCCGGTGCGGGAGCGGTTCGCGATCATCGACGCCACCATCGAGCGGCTGACGGAGGAGATCGCCAACTCCCCCCGCGGGCTGGTGGTGGTGCGGGACGAACTCGACGGGTGGCTGAGTTCGTTCGCCCGGTACAAGGGCAAAGGGGGCGGGTCGGACGTGCCCAACTGGCTGAGCATGTACGAGGCCGGGCCGGTGCGGTACATGCGGCGGACTGGCGAGCCGCGGGAGGTGGAGGCCGACCGAACGTTCGTGGCGGTGTGCGGGGGCATCCAGCCGGGGGTACTCAAGCGGGCGCTCGACGACGAGGGGTTCATCACCTGCGGCATGGCCGCCCGCATCGGCTTCGCCATGCCGCCGAAGGCGTGCCCCAAGTGGTCCGACCGTGAGCTGTCGAACGAAACCGAACTGGCGTTCGCCGGCGTGCTCGACACCCTCCGCCGGCTGCCGTTCGACCCGCGGAACGGGCCGGGCCGGGTGAACCTGGACGTGGCCGCCAAGGAGCGGTTCAAGGCGCTGAACAACCGGCTCGCGGCCGTGGCCGAGGACATCGACGGCGGGCCGATGGCGGCGGCGGTACCGAAGGTGGTGCGGCTGGCCCTGCGGCTGGCCCTGGTGTGGCACTGCGTGAGCGAGGCATCGGCCGGCCGGGACCCCGGTCGGGCGAGCGTGGGGGCGGAGGCGATGGCCGCCGGGGAGGAACTGGCGCGATGGTTCCTGGCCGAGGCCGAGCGGGTGTACGCCATGGTGGCGGAGGGGCCGGGGCAGCGGGACGAGCGGACCCTGGCCGCGTGGGTGGCGCGGAAGGGCGGGCGGGCGACCACTCGTGACCTGCAAAACAGCAACGGCCGCAAGTACCGATCGGCGAGTGCGGCAGCGGTGGCGTTCGACGGGTTGGTGTCGGCCGGATACGGGCGGTGGGAGGACGTCCTACCGCCCGTATCCGGCGGGCGAGCTGGGCGGGTGTTCGTGCTGACCGCCGGTGGCACGCCCGACGCCCGACAGCCGACGGCCGGCACCGGCCCGGACACCACTCGCACGGGCGTGCGACCCGACAGGCACGGACACCACCGAGCAGAACCGCCGGAAGGGGCGGGCGGGAAGGAGCGAGTGTCGGGCGTCGGATGTCGGACGGACCACCCCAGCCACCCGTCCGATGCCGGTGACGCGGGCAAGATCACGGACCCCGTGGCGGACACCTCTCCTCAGGCGGGCGAGCGGCGGTACCGGCCGAACGCCCGACGCGGCCACCGCGCCCACGACCCGAAAGGGGGTGGCAAATGACCGCCGCCCAACTGCACGCCGCCCTGTCGGCGAAAGGCTGCCACCTCCGGATCGACGCGGGCGAGTTGGTCATCACCCCGCCGCCACCGCCCGAGTTGGAACGGTACTTCCCCGCCCTGCTCACCGGGGTGTGGGCGGTGACGGCCGGGCGGCGGTGGTACGGTAACCACCGCGACACCGGTCACGCCTGCGGCCCGTGCCCGTTGGCACACACCGGGCCACTCGCATACGGCGCACTCGACCCGGACAAACTGCTGCCGCGGGCGGTGGGCTTCCTGAGTGTCGGTGGGGAAGAAGGCTCGATGGACCGCATCCCGGCCGAGTGGCTGACGGAACTGCCCGAGGTCTTCGAGCTGATGCCCGCCACCCGCCCCGCTCGCACGCCGAATGTGTTCGCACCGACCCCGACCTTTGACAGCCAGACTGCGGGCTGACCTGCCGGTCTTGTGGTGGCGAACGTGCTGTTCACTCAAAACTCGCCCACGGAGGGGCGAGTTTGTCGGAATGGATTTCCGGCTCGATTACACTGCCCAGGATTTTTTCCCGACACCCCCGGTACTCACCCATGGCCAGCATCTCGACCGACTCGAAGAAGAATGTCCGCATCCTGTTTGTCGGATCTGACAAGAAACGCCGCGCCATCCGGTTGGGTAAGGTGAGCCAGAAGACCGCCGAGGCGGTGAAGCTGAAGGTCGAACACCTGCACAACGCGACCGTGACCAAGTCGCCCCTCGACCCGGATACCGCCCGGTGGGTGGCCGGCATCGGCGACGAGCTGGCCGCGAAGCTGGCCGCTGTCGGGTTGATCCCCGAGCGGGCACGGGCGCTCTCCGCCGGTGAGTTCTTCCAAAGTTGGAAAGACGAGAAGGAAGCCGCCGGGTACAAGCCCACGTCGGTGGCGACGTGGGGGCAAACCGTAGCCGAGTTGATCGACCTGTTCGGCACCCGCCAACTGTCCAGTCTGACCCACACCGACGGGGAAGCGTACCGGGCCGCCATGCTCGCCCGCAAACTGCGCCACACCACCGTTCACAAACGGCTCGCCCACTCGAAGGCGATGCTGGAAGACGCCGTGCGTCTCGGGCACCTTACCAACAACCCGTTCAAGTACGTCCGCCAACGGCAAGGCGACCCGTCCGAGCGGCGGGCGTATGTGCCTGTGGCGGACATTCAGCGGGTGATTGACCACTGCCCGAACGTGTGGTGGCGGTTGCTGGTGGCGCTCGCCCGGTTCGGCGGGCTGCGGACCCCGAGCGAGCCGTTCTCGCTCACGTGGGGCGATGTCGATTGGGAGCGGAACCGGCTGAGTGTGGCCAGCCCGAAGACGGAACACTCCGGCAAGACGCACCGGGTGATCCCGCTGTTCCCGCTCCTCCGCCCGCACCTGGAGGCGGCGTTCGACGCGGCGGCCGAAGGGGACGTGTTCATCCTCCCCGAGGAGTACCGGCGGCGGGCGGCGGGCGAGCGCGGGTGGAACGGGGCGAACCTACGGACCACGTTCGGGAAGATCATCCGCCGGGCCGGGGTGGAGCCGTGGCCGCGGATGTGGCACTCGTTACGGGCGAGTTGCGAGAGCGACCTGGCGAACAGTTTCCCGCTGGCGGTGGTGGCGAAGTGGCTGGGGAACACCCCGAGTGTGGCACTGCGGCACTACGTGGACCCGACGGAGGTGGCGTTCACCGCCGCCGCGAACTGGACGCCGGGAGGCGGTGCAGATTCCGGTGCAGTCGCGGTGCAAAAAGCGGTGCAGTCGGGAGCGGACGTGAACGGACAGACAGAGACGGACCCGAGCGGAATCCCTGATTTCTCAGGGGTTTGTCCGTTCGGGTCCGTGGCCG
>JANNQE010000694.1:0-2580 GCA_031441625.1 Planctomycetia bacterium | reverse complement strand
GGGCGGCGGGTGTACCACGGGTTTGCGGAAATCCGCGTCCAGCGACAAGTCCTGTGCGCCAACGCCCAAGTTCATGCACCGTTCACCACGCCAACACCGGAATCATGCTGGAGTTCGCAGGATCAGGGCGATTGCACCCCCATCGATCACCAACTGCCGCGCCTCGCTGTGGAATTTCCGTTCATCCTTGCTGTGCTTGGTCGCGATGTCGCTGATAGCCTCCGCGGTGCGCGACACCTCTTCGGACGACGACTTCATCTCGGTGAACTTGGTCCGCATCAGGTCATCAGTCGCCGGCTGCGCCTCGATCTTCCCGGCGCTCACCGTGAGTACGACGCTTTTCTCGTTCAGGTCGAGCAGGTCGGCCACCGTCATCGGGGCCGCGGGCGTGGTCAACTTGTCCAGTTGGGCCAGCACGGTCTTGAGAGCTTCGGCTTCGTCCGCCGCGTTCAAGCCGTAGCTGCGGACGACCAGCGACACCTCGGCCTTCAGTTTCGCGTAGACCAGTTGCTCGGCGTTGCGATCGAGGTACAGCGGCCCAGCTTGCTTGGTGGGGTCGTTCGGGAAGACGCTCTCCATCACCCGCTGCCAGGCCGAATTGATCGCCTTGCGCTCGACCGTCAGGCCCGCGATCTTGTCGAAGGCGTACCCGGCGCGGAGGACGAGTTGCACGCTCGCCATCGTCTTCGGGTTGGCCAGCCGCTGGTGAAGCGATTCCGCACCCGTCAGCATCGGCACACGGAACGCGATGGTCTGAGCCGCCACGTTCGACACGTTCTTCGTGGCGTAGGCGACGTACTCTGAGTTACCGTCGCGGATGACGAGCGAGAGCGCGACCCACTCCAGGGGGTTGACGGTGATGGCTTTCGGTTCCACCGGCCGGCCGGCCTCGCGGAACTTCTCCACGATGGTCGCGCGGAAGCGGTCCTCGTCGGCGTTCGCCCAGCCGTACTCCACACTCACCAACAGCTCTTGCGTGTTCTTGTCGTACTCCACCTTCGTCACGGTCAGCCCGCGTTCGGCGAAGAAGTCGGTGCTGTCGAACGGCTTCAGCGCATCCTTCGGGTAGACCCGCACGTACTGGCCGTTCGCGCTCAGTTTCATCGCCTGCGGGGCGAGGGTGCGGGTGGACACGCCACCCGGTTTCGCCGCCGGCGGGGTGGGCGGCACGGTGGTCGGTTGGCCGACGGCCAGTCCGAGGGCGAGCAGCGTCACCCAGGTCGCGGCGCGGCACACGTTCTTCATGGCAGAGTCTCCGGAGTTGCAGTGCAGACCACCGTCCGCGGAGTGGGGCGGTTGGTCTACTTCAAAGACCGCCGACAAAAATGAGAAATGGTGATTCGAAGCAATTTGTTCATCGTCACGGGTGACGTGCGCGCCTCCTCCGCCGACGAGTGGGGGTCATACCGAACTGGGGTGCGGCAGGAAGTGAGCACCTTCGTCACGGTCGCGACCACCCCTGACGCCATACTCCCCCGTACCCATCTGGTGTTCAACTGCACACCCGACCCGCGGGCCCGACGGTCGACGGGTAAAGAAAAGCACCCGTGACCGTAGCCCGCCTGGCAGAAGGGGTGCAACGAAATCCCGCCCCGCCACTATGGCTGGACAGGAGTGAATCAGCTCAGCGGGTGACGGCAACCCGCACCGGCTTCAACACCGGCCGCTCACGCACCACGGCCACCACCGCCCGCTGAACGGCGGTGATGAATGCCTTGCTGTTCAAGATTCGGCGGACGGCACGTACGTCGGCGTCGGACAGTGCAGCCGGGAATTCGGAACGTCACGTGCCACTCGTCGAGCAGGACGGTCTTCGGTATGAGCGGGTCTCGGGCGGAGTGCAAGACGGGAAAGAGCGAAGGGGGTGATGGGGAACAGTTCTCGTCCGCACGGGCTGGCACGCCTGAGCGTGCGACCGGCCGGACGATTCGCGTTCCCCACCGCTCTGACTTCAACGGGCGGCGAGCCACCCGCCCTTCCGCAGGCCGCCCGTCAACTGGGCGACGGCGGCGGTGACCGCCGCCCCCACCCCGCTCACCGCCGCGGCCAGGGCCGGCGGGCAGAAGCGGTCGACGAGCAGGGCGGTCAGCCCGACGGCCAGCCCGACGCCGAGGGTGACCAGGGCGATCCGCTTGAGCGGCAGGACGGCCGTGAGCATGCGGGCGGTCAGCGTCACCGCCTGGATCGCCGCCGTCGCCCGGTCGAGGGCGGCGTCCTTCCACTTCGCCAGCTTCTCTTTCAGCATCTGCCACCAGTTCGGCTTCGTCACAGTCGGCACCGTCTGGGTGGGCGGCGGGACGGGCACGCTCGTGTTGAGCAGGGCCCGCACGTCCGGGTTGGTGAGCAGTTCGAGTACCACCTCCTTCATCGCCTGCTTGGCCCCCTCCTTGCAGGCGTCGGCGACTGCGGCGGGGAGGGCGTCGGCGAGCACGTCGAGGATCGAGTCGAGGCGGGCGAGTTGGTCGCCCAGTTGCTTGCGGGGCGGGCGGCCGTTCAGGGTCGCGGTCATGGCACAGTCTCCAAAAGAACGACCCGCCGGGGTGAGCGGCGGGTCTGGGGTGGTGAAGAGAAACACTGGGT